>JBATYS010000139.1:0-7770 GCA_049674205.1 Candidatus Aminicenantaceae bacterium | reverse complement strand
CAATTCAACGGCATTTCATTCGGTGCAGAGAAGTCCATTTCTGGCGAAGTTGTCTTTAACACAGGAATGGTCGGTTATTATGAATCGCTGAGTGATCCAAGCTACAGGGGTCAGATCCTAGTCTTTACCTATCCGCTTATCGGAAATTACGGAGTTCCCTCCAGAAAATCCGAACATAACTTGCTCGAATATTTTGAATCGGATCACATCCATCCCTCCGCGCTAATTGTCAGCGACTATTCGAATTCCCGTGATCATTGGAATGCCGAAAAAACCCTTTCGACCTGGCTAAAAGAGAACGATGTCCCAGCGCTTTCCGGTATCGACACACGGGCACTGACAAAAAGGCTGAGAGAAAAAGGGACAATGCTGGGCAAGATCACTTTTCGGCAGGAGACTGAATTTGACGACCCCAACAAAAAAAATCTCATCCGTGAAGTCTCTATCAGGCAGCCGATCTCTTACAATGAAGAGGGGAACACACGGATTATCGTTATTGACTGCGGTGTAAAATATAACATTCTCAGGAGTCTCATCAAGAGAAATTGCCATGTCATAAGAGTTCCGTGTGCGTATGATTTTTTCCATCTTTCTTTTGATGGTGTTGTGATATCCAACGGTCCTGGCAATCCAAAAATGTGTAAGGAAACCATCGCTCTCGTGAAGAAGTGTCTCGAAAAAGGCATGCCAACTTTCGGCATCTGCCTTGGTAACCAGATCATGGCTCTAGCTGTAGGTGCGAATACCTACAAACTCAAATACGGACACAGAAGCCAGAATCAGCCCTGCCTCGAGGTGGGAACCCAAAGATGTTACATCACATCACAAAACCATGGTTTTGCCGTGGAGACAAAGACACTGCCTCAAGACTGGGAGGCCTGGTTTGTGAACATCAACGACAACACGAACGAAGGGATCAAACACACATCCAAATCCTTCATGGCCGTTCAGTTCCATCCCGAACACTCCCCTGGACCTGTGGATACAGAATTTTTATTCGATACATTTCTAAGGACTCTCAAATCATGAAAAAAGTCATCCTACTGGGAAGCGGTGCACTCAAGATCGGACAGGCGGGAGAGTTTGATTACTCAGGAAGTCAAGCGATCAAAGCGCTCAAAGAAGAAGAGATAAGCGTTGTCCTCATCAATCCTAATATCGCCACGATCCAGACATCCGAAGCGCTCGCCGATAAGATCTACTTCCTTCCTGTCACTCCTTATTTTGTTGAAAGGGTCATCGAAAAAGAAAATCCCGACGGGATTCTCCTCGGTTTTGGTGGACAAACAGCATTAAATTGCGGTGTTGAATTGTTCGATAAAGGTGTTCTGGACAAATTCGGAGTCCCGGTTCTGGGCACATCGATCGAGAGCATCATGGATTGTGAGGACAGGGAAAAATTCGTCAAGAGAGTAGAAGAGATCCAGTTGAAGGTTCCGAGGAGTGTCGCTGTCACCTCTCTTGATCAAGCCATGAAAGCAGCCAAAAAGATCGGATTTCCGGTCATGGTTAGAAGCGCCTATGCCTTAGGAGGGCTGGGATCCGGCATTTCATACAACGAAGAAGAGCTTACGAGGACAGCAGAAAAAGCTTTGGCCTTTACCAAACAAATACTCGTTGAAGAATATCTGGAGGGGTGGAAAGAGATTGAATATGAAGTCGTCAGAGACAAACAAAACAACTGTGTCACTGTCTGCAATATGGAGAACTTCGATCCCATGGGGATTCATACCGGAGAGAGTATTGTCATCGCGCCATCCCAAACTCTCTCCAACAGCGAGTATCACAAACTGAGAGACATCTCCATCAAAGTGATCCGTCACCTGGATATTATCGGTGAATGCAATATCCAGTTCGCACTGGATAAGAATTCGGATGACTATAGGATTATCGAGGTCAATCCCAGACTATCCCGAAGCAGTGCCCTCGCATCCAAAGCCACCGGATATCCTCTGGCATTTATAGCTGCTAAACTGTCATTGGGCTATTCCCTGATCGAACTCAAAAATTCTATCACAAAAAAAACAATGGCCTGTTTTGAGCCCGCATTGGATTATGTAGTCGTAAAAATACCCAGATGGGATCTCACAAAGTTCAAAAGAGCATCGAAGAAGATCGGGAGCGAGATGAAAAGTGTTGGAGAAGTCATGTCCATCGGAAGGATGTTTGAAGAAGCCCTCCAGAAGGCGATCAGGATGTTGCAGGTCGGTATGTATGGCATCGTCGGCAATGACATCTCTTTTGATAACCTGGAAGTGGCGCTTAAGAATCCAACGGATAAACGCATATTTGCTATTGCCGAAGCAATAGGACAATACTCCCTGGATGAAATACACGCCTTGACAAAAGTCGATTTATGGTTCTTGCACAAGATAAAAAACATCGTTAGCCTGTATGAAGAGCTCAAAACACACAAAAACACACATATTCCAAAATATTTGCTCCTTCGTGCTAAACAACTGGGTTTCTCGGATAAACAGATCGGCATCGCACTCGATAAAGAGGAGCTGGATATCAGGGATTTAAGAAAACAGTACAACCTGGAGCCCTGTGTTCGCCAGATCGACACCTTAGCCGCTGAGTATCCTGCTCAAACCAATTATCTGTATTTGACCTACAATGGTATGGAGGATGACGTTGAGGCTCTAGAATCGAACAGTGTGATCGTTCTTGGTTCCGGATCATACAGAATCGGCTCTTCTGTCGAATTCGACTGGTGTTGTGTCAATGCAGTCATGACCCTCCGGAAATTGGGATACAAAACCATTATGATCAATTACAACCCTGAAACTGTCAGCACAGACTATGATATCTGTGACAAATTGTATTTTGATGAACTGAGTTTTGAAACCGTTGCGGATATCTCAGAGAAGGAAAATCCTTTAGGCCTAGTCATATCAATGGGCGGCCAGATCCCAAACAACTTAGCGATGAAATGCGAAACATATGGATTAACGATCTTGGGAACTACACCTTCAAACATCGACAGAGCTGAAAACCGGCACAAATTTTCAGCACTGCTCGATGATATGGGCATTGACCAACCGGAGTGGAAAGAATTGACAAGCATTGCAGAGGCAAAAGTGTTCGCCGACAGCGTAGGATACCCTATTCTGATCAGACCGAGTTACGTTTTAAGTGGCGCAGCAATGTCTGTCGCTCTGAATGATACAGAACTGGCTCACTATCTCAAAGAAGCATCACAGGTCAGTCCGGAATACCCCGTGGTCGTGAGCAAATTCATTGAAAGCGCCAAGGAGATCGAAATCGATGCAGTCGCCAAGAAGGGAGAACTGTTTGTTTATGCAATTTGTGAGCATGTGGAGAATGCAGGGGTGCACTCCGGAGACGCAACGATGGTGCTGCCTCCCCAAAAAACCTACCTCGAAACTACCAGGCGCATGAAGAGAATAGCCAGACAGATCGCCAGCGCATTAGAGATCAATGGCCCTTTCAACATCCAATTCATCGCTAAAGATAATAAAGTGAAAGTTATTGAATGCAATCTGCGTGCCTCACGCTCGTTTCCATTTGTCTCCAAAATATTCAAGATGAATTTTATCGACCTGGCAACACAGATCATCATGGGTGTGGATGTTCCACGGATCGATAAATCCTGCTTCGAGCTGGATTATGTGGGCGTAAAAGCTCCACAGTTCTCTTTCACCCGGATCAAAGGGGCGGACCCAATTTTAAGTGTGGAGATGGCTTCCACAGGAGAAGTTGCCTGTATCGGAGACAGTTTCGAAGAGGCCTTTCTCAAAGCACTTTTATCAGTCGGTTTCACTTTTCCGGAGAAGAACATTTTGCTATCAACCGGACCTTTTGAAAGCAAAGCGAAGTTTCTTCCTACAGCCAAACGATTACACGAGTTGGGTTTTCGCCTGTATGCCACCCAGGGAACCTCTGACTTCATGAAATATCACGGCATCCACTCCGATGTCCTATATTGGCCTCTCCAAAAAAAGGAGCCAAACACTCTATCCTACATCGCAGAGAGGAAGATCGATCTTATTATTAACATCCCTAAAAGCATCGACGAAGAGGAATTAACGAACGATTATATCATCCGAAGAAAAGCCATCGATTATAACATCCCCCTCATCACCAACCTGCAATTCGCAGAAAGATTCATCGATGCCATCTCGACGATGAAACTGGAAGATTTGAGTATTAAGTCCTGGGATGAATACTGAGTGAATGATCGTATTGGCGACCGGATCGGGTAAAAGATGCCGATAATATGGATTTATAGTTTTGAGAAGGAAAGTATCGGCAGTTATTATGAATAATTCAGATTTATGATGGATTATTCACGAGTTGAGATCGCTGCAAAGACAAGGAAGTGGCCTATGAAGCTGTAGTAAACTACCGCGAGTAGGCTGCAACGAAGGCTTTGTAGTGAGATCGGCCCGCCCGTAGGGTAAAAGCTTCTGACAATAAAATATTGGATTTTCTTTTATTTAAGTATTTTAATATAGAATTGTCAGAAGCTTTTATGAATAATTCAGAATATTTTTGTGATTTTGATCCCTTTATAGTACTTATTCAAAATCTCTTTATAATCCGCACCAGCCGCTGCCATCCCGTATGCGCCAACCTGGCACAAACCGACGCCGTGTCCCCAACCTCTCCCGTTAAATGTGTAATGGGTCAGCTCACCAGTTTCATCGTACACCCGGTCTATGACAAAAAGCGTCTCTCGCAATCCCAGCACCCTCCGGATTCTGAGTCCTTTAACAACAACCTGAGCCGTATCTCCTTTAATCGAGAGCGCCACCGCTCTCTTGGAGTCGCCCCTCGTCAGGACCACCAGGTCTTGCAACTGTCCCACCGGGTAGTACTCGTTGATCCTTTTCTCCAAGTCCTCTTTAAATATCCGAACCTCCCAACTGTGAAGTGCTGAGCTTCGGTCCAAAACATTGGAATACGGAGGATAGAGGATCGTCAACAATCGGATATTGCTGTCCTTTTCGATCCAAGTGACCTCTTCTCCTCCAAGAAGATTAACTTGCGATAGAAAAGAGCTGTTTTCATTATGGTTTTTGACTAGGAAATAACCGGGAGAAAGCGCTATTTCTTTCTCCTCTCTATCCTCTTTAACACACACTTTTCCATCTTTAAGCTCTTTGAATATTCCATGATGAGTCACATCTGGATGTCCCTGAATGATCCCCCAAAGGTAATGGACGACTTCACCGCGTGTGAGTGTCCTTTCCATCTCCTCAACGTTTGCAAAGGCAGGGAAAATTCCCTCTTGGAGGAGATAAGCCAGGCGACTGCCCACCTCTCCATTCCATTCACCGACATCTTTAAGAATGAATTTTTTCTCACTCTTGAGCATCAAATTGTCAATTTTCTCTTGCCACCCAAGAGCATCGACCACAAGGTTGGCAAATGTCAGATGGTTGATCGCAACAGGCTCACCCGTAAAGTTCTGTGCTTTTTTACCTAGAACCGGCATAGCATTTTTAATCCAGAGAGCCGCTTCCTCAAAACTGACTTCCGCTCCATAATACACAGGATCCATCTCCTGAGATATCACTTTCAGACTTAATAAAGAGGCGATCTCTAGGTTGATATTATTCCCATTGATGTAAACGGGCAGAATCAAGTTTTGGCTCTCCAACGCCCATTCCCTTTGCTTCTCATAGATACATTCTGTACTCCTGAGATAGGGCAGAGCAGGGCCTTGAAAAACATTTTCCACATTCTCAGTTTTCCCCCCACAGGTGCTCGTGTAGAGGGCATCGATCAGTCTTCCCCTGTAAAGAGCGACCTCACCCCGTGTCTCTTCGACAGCTTGGTTGCACAGAGGATGTTCGGCATTCATCCCCTTGTAGAACTGTGATTTGGGTGTGTCACAAAGGTCAAACCCTAGGTCATCATTCTGCTTCAGGTTCTTCGTAGCGTATGTACGAGCAGCTACGGCCTGAGCTTTGTGAGCCTCGAGCTCATTAAAATTGTATGGGGAAAGCTCGCTGGGCACCACGGATCTCAAATAGTCCTCGAGGTTTAGGATATTCACAAGGACAACACCCTTCCGGCTCGCCCTGAGGATGAAGATTCCCCGATAATCCCTTCCCTTGAATGAGAGATAGCTTTGACCTGTGCTGGGTATAAAATAGAGAACAGTGTCATCACTCAAAGTCTTCAGCTCATCGTTCACGAGAATCCAGAGCGGCTTCGATTCGTCTTCGGTGACCTCCTCCTGGAGGATCCAAGTGTCTTTGACACCTATCTCGTTTAGCGTTCTCACAAAACTGAGAGCATCCCCTCGTGTAAGAAAGTTACCCACAATGACCTGATAGATGCCTTCGATCTTATCCTCAGTGTTCTTGGTCACAAAGACCTTATGAGCAATTATCGTCCTGAGTTCCTGCGCAATAAATTCTGCCTCTTTAATATCTCTGGTTTGAGCAACTTGTATCAGGAATTTTTCAGAGAGCTTTTCCTTGTGGCCCTTCACAAAAACTTCCTCAACATCCTCTGCGATGAGCTTGTAATTTTTTTTGACTTCATAGACTTTCATGCCATCTGAAGCAGAGATTTGAATCTGACTCAAGTTGACACCGAGTCCTATTCTGATGATCGGCTTGGAGATTAAATAACCATGAAAAAACGTTTTTTCTCCAGCAAATTCAACCGGATCGCTCCCCAAAAAGAATAGAGATAGTGATGCGATAACAATATACTTCAGATTCTTCTTGCGGATTTTTTTCATGGACTGACTTGCTGGAATTATATGGAAATATTCTGCAAAGTGTCAAGCAAAAATTCTATATATTCAACCTCTCCTATTTATCCACACAATATCTTGTGGCCTATATTCTTTATTAAGAATGGCATACCTTAGCGGAAATTCCTCCGTCTGTCAACACTTTTTTGTGCGATATCAGCATTTTCAAATCCGTGTTTATGTCATTCAGAGTGATCAGATTATATGATATCAAAAACGAACATCTGGAAAGCAGCGCTGCTCTATTTCGATGTAGGGACCGTTTCCCAAACGGTCCGTTCGGGGAACGGACCCTACATAAAAAGGAACCATGCCCATCCAGCCTTTCACACGGTTTTCTCCACCACATAATCGGAACACTCAAAAACGCAATATGATTAATGGCATCACGATTTTGAAGGTGCTTACTCGTGGAAAAAAATGTTGACATGAATTTCTATTACAAACAGAATTGAATTTTGCTTGAATAATTCAGGGTTGGTATTTGTTAAGATGAAGGAGCAAAAATGAGAAAGCTAATTCCGCTGGTTCTTGTTTTAACTGTGTTTTCTATCAGCGGGTGGGGCGACGAGATCGACAGCCTCTCCCAAATTCTTCTTACTGGAAAGGGGATCAAAGACACTGATAAGGACACACTTGCCGACTATGTTTCTCTCTGCATTATTATTCCCGATGATCCAAATCCCTATGAACTTGCGCTTGCTTCTGACATCGCCGCTCGAGTCAATCTTGAGAGTCTTGTGGTTGATCTATCACTGGTCAAAAAAGAATCCCAAACCCGGGAAAAAAGGCCTCTGAGATTCCCTGTTCTCATCGGAAGGCAAACGAATTGGGCCAAACGATTAGAGCAGCAAGGTCTACTAGACTCCTCTTCCCTATCCGAACATCAAGGCTTTGTGACTGCTTTTAAAGACGGGGAGCAGACAGGAATAGCGGTAGTTGGCGGCTCTCCGGAGGCTCTTCTTCGAACCGGCCGGGCTTTTTTCCTCCGCTGGCCCTACCTATGGGATATCTGGGGAAGAGAAGAAGGA
>JBATYS010000138.1:0-2702 GCA_049674205.1 Candidatus Aminicenantaceae bacterium | reverse complement strand
GGAGACTCCTTTGAAAAGGTGGCCGTGCGATCCCGTTCTCTGTGATGATCGCCGTGATGTATTCTGCAGGAGTCACATCAAAAGCAGGATTTCGCACTTCTATGCGGGAAGGGCTCAAGCACACATCTCCAATCCACTTAAGCTCATCGGGATCTCTCTCTTCGATCGGAATCTTGTTGCCATCTCTAAGAGTAAAATCTATAGTGCTCATCGGAGCGGCCACATAGAAAGGAAGGTTGTGCACCCGCGCCAAAACGGCCACTGTGTAAGTGCCGATCTTGTTGGCCGTATCTCCATTCTTTGCAATCCTGTCAGCCCCAGTGATCACAAGAGAAACTTCGCCCTTTTTCATCAAATAGCCGGCCATGTTGTCTGCGATCAAAACTACAGGGATGCTGTCCTTCTCCAATTCCCAACAAGTCAGTCGTGAACCCTGCAGGAAGGGCCGTGTTTCGTCGGCATAAACCTGGATCTTTTTGCCCTCCTCAAAGGCTGCACGAATCACACCGAGGGCAGTCCCGTAACCCGCGGTTGCAAGGGCCCCGGCGTTGCAGTGCGTGAGGATCGTTTGGTCGTCTTTGACCAAAGTCTTCCCCCATCCTCCGATCCGTTTGTTGGTCTCCACATCTTCCATCTCTATATCCAGGGCTTCCTGGAGCATTACCTTTTGGAGCTCAGGCAAGTCCCGATCTCGCTCTCTGAAAAAGGTCCTTTTCATCCTCTCTAGGGCCCAAAAGAGATTCCGTGCGGTTGGACGTGTTCTCTCAAGCCGGCGGTAGATCTGGTCAAACCGCTCTTTCAGGTTGTCCTTCTCATCGAGCCCTATTATACCGAGAGCCACTCCATAAGCGGCTGCCACGCCTATAGCCGGAGCACCCCGGATGACCATGGTTTCAATGGCTTCTGCCACCTGATTAAAATCCGTACACTCCACATACACCTCTTCTCCGGGTAATTTCCTCTGGTCAATCATGATGACCTTTCCGTTGTCCCATTTGATCGTGGGCAGCATGTTTCACCTCATTTGCCAGATTGGCGTTTCTGGCCCCTTCCAGCCCCATCTTTTCACCCAATCAAGATAGAGCGCTTCGAAGGAAACCCATTGTTCTGGTTGGTACAGTTTTTTCAATTTTTGGTAACAATAGACAATCTGGTTATCATTGTCACGGAAAATTTGTTCGGTGGGAAGCCCAAGCTCCCTGGCCATGACAGATCTCTCAAAGCTCATCCTGAATTCTTGGAGATGTGCCAGGACCTGTGATTGGAGATAGTGATAATAGCCACAGCCAAGATCTTTGGTGATGAGCTTATCGGTCGTCTTGAGAAGAGCCTTCAGCTGTTTTTCTCTATCGGAGGTTTCTACGCCCAAAGCTCTGTTCAGTTCGATATCGATATGGTTTTGAGCTGCCAAAAGCGTGACCGGCTTGACCTTTGACCTGTCAAGCAAAGACTGAAAAATATCCGAAGCAGACTCCTTGAGCCCCATCTCCAGGAGGGTGGAGGCTAATCCGTAAAGCGAGAGTTGAGAGGCCCACTCTTCTCCCTTTTCGAAACCAAAGGCGTTGGCCTTGAGAAAGCTATCCTTAGCCTCTTCCCAGAGATCCAGATTCAACTCAGCCAAGCCCTTGATCATGTAGGCTTGTGCTGAGGGGTCCTTTTTCACCTGGCTCTCAGCTTCCTCTCTGGCCCGTTTAAAAGAGGCGGTTGCTTTCTGCGTATCATAGACACGGGCATAATCTTCCCCCTGCGTATAATAGAGTTTCGCCTCTTTCAAATGAGACGTACAGGCCGAAACGGAAACGAGGAGGGCGCCGATCAAACCAATCCGTATATAGAGGTAAATTTTATTATTCATCCGTTCCTTTGAGTTGATCTTCTAAAATGTCCTGTAATGACCTCTGAACTTCACTCTCGACAAGAAGAGTCGTGCCGAGAGAAGCCATTTCTTCGCCAAAGGCTTTCAAACCTGCGAGAAGCCTGTGGTCCTCCTTAAGAGCCCGGATATCCTTTTTGGCCTTCTCGACCCTTGTATCGAATTCGAGGACGATCTTGGAGAAATTTTTAGCATCGATCTCCTCCCCAAAAAGGGCCAATAGAAAAGGATCTTCAAGTCCAAAAATAGGATACAACCGAATAAAAGCAGCTCTCAGAGTCTTCCAATCTTCGTGCTTAATTTCTTCAGAGTAGGCGGTCTGAAGTAAGGGGTGACTCAAAAAAAATTCCAGGACAAAGTCATTGGGTTTTACTCTGATGTAATCAGGGTCGGGCCAGACCTGCCAGGAAAGAATACTCTCTTCCCACTCTTTGGGCCTTCGCACGGCCCAGACGAGCGCTGTCGAAAGAAGAGGGAAATACAGGTAGGTGTTCTGGGGATAGATCTCCTGGAGCAATTTTATGGCATTCTTGATGATCTTTTCGACCGGCTTATCTGTCACTATCACTCACAAGGTGTAACATTTTTATCACATCCTCAATAAAAATCCAAATGGCAATTGTGAGCATCCTTAAAACCGTGCTTAACGATATTCGAGTGTCTCAATTGTGTGGTGGAGAAAACCGTGAAAAGGGCTCTAGGTGGGTATGATCCTTTGTAGGGACCGTTTCCCAAACGGTCCGTTCGGGGAACGGACCCTACATTCAAACAGTCATTCATCACGGTTTTTAAGATGCTTCCATGCTTATTTGATTTTGAGGAGGGCGAG
>JBATYS010000137.1:0-5674 GCA_049674205.1 Candidatus Aminicenantaceae bacterium | reverse complement strand
TTTCTTGATTTGAGGAGGGAGCGATAAGAGAACTCATGATTGCAGGGGGTGCGTTGACCATTCTCTTGGTCTACCTGCTTATCGAGCGTGTCTGTCTTCAAAGGAAGGTCGATGCTGTCCCTTTGAGAATCTGCGTGACGGGCACTCGGGGAAAATCCAGTGTCACCCGTCTTATTGCCGCTGCATTGCGTGGATCAGGGATGTCCGTGCTCGCTCGGACCACTGGAGCAAAGCCAGTTCTTATTTTTCCTGATGGAGGCGAAGAGGAAATCTCACGCCGTGGACTGCCTACGATCCTCGAAGGGAAAAAGATCCTAAAGGCCGGCGCTAAGCTTCGTGTTGATGCTTTAGTCGTGGAGTTGATGGGTATTCATCCTGAGACCATTTATGTGGAGTCCCAAGAGATCTTTAAGCCGCACATCTTGGTTTTGACCAATGTCCGTTTGGATCATATGGATCAAATGGGGAGAACAAAGGACAACATTGCGTCCTGTTTTGCTGGCGCCATTCCGGAAGGATGCACGGTATTTGTTCCAAATGAGGAAGCCTATCCCGTTTTCCGAAGAACAGCTGAGTCGAAAAATGCAAAAATACTTCAGGTTCCGGAAAACGCGTATTCCGAGTGTTTGGATAGAGAGAACGGCGTTCTCTCATCAGAATTTGATGAAAACGTACGCCTTTCATTAGCTGTTGCTGAGTTCTTGGGTCAAGATACACCTGAGGCGTTCAGAGCCATGAGCGGAGCTCTCCCCGATTTCGGAGGCTTAAAAGTGTGGTTTGCGCTCAGGCATCCTTCCCTGCAGGATTGGTATTTTGTGAGCGGATTCGCTGCCAATGAGCCGGAGTCCACGCAGTTGGTTCTATCGAAACTGAGAACCAATTTGCTTTTGGAGGACAGAACAGTTATCGGTGTGCTGAATTTAAGGGGAGACCGGGGGGATCGGACCTTGCAATGGTATGATGCTTTGAGAAGCGGAAAATTTCCCGAGATCCGAAAGCTCATCTGTGTGGGAGATCACGCATCGGCCATGACGAGGAAGTTAAAAAAATATGTGGGAGCAGAGCTCTATGCTTGGCGCAATTTTCATCCAGAAAAGATGCTGGCACGACTTTCCGCCATCGAAAAAGAAAAGGCTGTGGTGATCGGTATGGGTAACATGGGAGGCGCAGGAAGGCGTCTCGTCGATTATTGGGAGAAAGTAGGAACGAGATATGACCTATGAAACGCTTTTTATCGGCCTGCTCGTCGCAGTCCTGTATGTGGAGCTCTTTGGTGTGTACCCTGGGGGCATCATTGTCCCTGCATACATAGCGCTCTATCTGGACCAGCCTCTGCGGGTGCTCGTCACTGTGGCCATCGCAGCCCTCTGTATCCTGCTCTACAGAATCCTCTCCAGGTTTCTGATCCTTTTTGGAAAGAGGAGGTTTGTGACGTTTATATTTCTCGGGGCTGTTTTGGCACAGATTTGGTCAGTTTTCTTCCCGCAGTTATTCCCGGAATCTTTTGGGTTGAGAGCCATCGGGTGGCTCATTCCGGGCTTGTTGGCGAACAATCTCGAGAAACAGAGGTTTTTTCCCACTCTGGGTTCGCTTGTCATAGTGTCTGTCTTCACCTATGTTCTGGCCAGGATGCTCCAGCATATACTCCCATGACAATATGGCGTCCTATCTCTCCGGCCCAATTAGAAGGACTGCTGAACAAAAAACTATTGAGAAAAACATGTTGATACAAAGTCGATTCCCGAAAGATATCCCAAAAAATCACGAGTTTGCGATATATATCCTCTGTGGACTGAGTGTTGTATTTTTTGTGCTTTTAAAACTTTACCCGCAGAAAGGGCCTGAGACTTTCAGGAATGAGATGATCCTGGCGTCAAAGATCATGAGAGATGCGACAGAAACCCTGAAGGAATGTCGTCTAGAAAGGGGCCTTCGAATCGACAGAAACACGGATATCAACGAGACCGGACTCATCGGAATGGAGCATTCGGAGATCACAACCTCGATCGGTAGTTTGGGATCAAAAAGAACAAGCACAAATCCCAATTTTGCGGGACTTATCGTGCGCCTGCTGAGAGAATGCAATATCCAAAAAGGTGACGCTGTCGCCGTCGGGGCCTCAGGGTCTTTTCCCGCCTTGATAATGGCGTCGCTGGCAGCCTTAGAAGCATTGGACTTGAACCCCCTCTGGATATCATCCCTCGGCGCCTCACAATGGGGGGCCAACCATCCTCAGTTTCATTGGCTTCACATGTGGCAATGTTTGGAGAAAAGCGGTCTTTTCAGTCATCCTCCACTCTCACTGTCCCTCGGCGGGGAAGGAGACACAGGAGAGGATATGGATGAGAAGGGACGGCAGCTTCTTTGGGATGATATTCACGGGAGTGGATTACACTTCCTCAACGAACCGGATCTGGCCCGGAATGTGGCTTTACGAATGGCGTTGTTCGAAAAAGAAGCCAAAGGGAAAAAGATCAAAGCTTTCATAAACATCGGTGGCAGCTGGTCCAACATGGGTATAGATTCGATGGTATTACATGTGAAGCCCGGCCTGAACCGGATCGAAAAACTCCCCTCTCTCGAGCGAAGAGGTATCATCTATGCTATGGCGGCCAAAGAGATTCCGGTGATCCATCTCCTCTACGTCAGAGGCCTCACTCAACGTTACGGCCTGCCTTGGGATCCATCGCCCATTCCTGACCCGGGAGAGGGCGCGCTCTACAGGACCACTGGAGAAAGACAGAAATTTGTGCCTGGATTAGAAGCTGCATATGTTATTCTTGTCTTTCTCGTCCTGGTTCTCATGCGGAAGCGCAGATCTTTGATTGAGAAAAAATAGGCCCTTGTGTCAGACAGAGGATTTCAAAAAGAAATGATCTTAATCCTATTCGTATCGGATTCTTCCAGCATCTGCCTTTGAAGGATCGTGGAGATAGGAGCCTGTTCCCTTTTCGATGATCTCCAGATAGCGGGGGATGTTCGCCATTTGCAGGCCTTTCTCCGGGTTTTCCTCTGTCCAGAGTTCTGCGATCTGGAGAATAGACGAGCAGTGCCGGCCGACACGTTTATCGATCGGCCAACCGTTTTCGTCCATCCTCTCGAAAAGGAGCCCGTGCGCTCCGGCTTTCATGATAAATTTGTCTTTCCCTTCGAGGAGCAGTGCCCTGTCTGTTCGCCCTCTCGTGGCATCCAGGAATGGCTCCGGGGTTTCTAAGAGGAGAGAAATGGCATCTGTGTGATCTCCGATCTCCCTGTGTGAGAGGCCCCGAAGTGCATTGGGAGAGTTTTCCATCCCGATATCAAATCCTTCCGTGTCGCTGATCATCATCGAGGCCATAGCAGCCAGGTCCTGTCCCTTCTCGTGAGCGACGATGGTGCTGATGACAGGATACTGGAGTTCGGCCTCATGGAGATCGATGACGATGTCCACCTTTTCTCTGTGAATAAGCTCAGTCATGGCATAGCACGTTTTTTCTGTGATAGTTCCGTTTGCACGGCCAGGCCACGTGCGGTTCAGGTTCCTGATATCCACATAAGCCAGCTCCTGTTTGCTCGGGTAGTGGATGTAGACCTCCGGATCTGGCCATTGATCCAGAGGATTGGACCATCGATCCCCCATCCGGAATTTTTGTTCTCCCCAGGGTGTGTCGATGGTGTAATCCGGCGGATATCCTCCCCCCAAGCGGGTGACGGTCGTGCCGCTCCGGTTGGCGGAGAGGATGACAAAAAGTCTGCCCTGCTCCACATGCGCATTCTCCACAAAGATCCAGGCTGCCAAACGTGCGGCAGGCTCTTCAGGATGTGTCCCTCCAAGGAGCAGGAACGCCCCCCCCTCTTTTTCTCCCTCTAGAATATAGACAAAAGAATCGTTGACCGTCCCCTTTATACCAGGAAAATAATCGCTCAGTCGTTTGACTTCACTCACTCCTGGGCTCAGGACCACAGGCTCCCTCAGATGACGACTCCGGAAGAAACTGATTCCGGCAAATGCGAGAAGAACCAGCCCAAAGGCGGCGATTATTGTCTTTCTGAGTTTAGTGGATTCTTTTCCAAACATCGATTTCCTCTATTTCAATCGGAATAATCTGAGCAGGAAAGGCAATAGCACTAGGATATAAAGCACCTCCTCCTGCCATTTTTTACTCCGGATAAAATTATGGATTATTAGAAAAGCGATAGCTCCTGTTAGAAGATAATAAAGGAAAGTTACGATCATATTAATGTCCCTGCATTCATTCTAACCTGAATTATTCATAAATTATGCCGACACCATTATCTATCTGTGTTCATATATGCCATTTACCATGGACTTGCTGAAGCAGGATATTGAACACATTTTATAATAAAGTCAGAAAACTAAGCTCTTTGCTGAAGATCACCATGAGAGTTCCTGCGATCATGATAAGGATGGCAGGAATCAGGCTGTGTTTGAGCATGAGACCATAGGGCTCCTCCATCCCTACGGTATCTTTTGTCAGGCGTCCAATGATAGCTGTGGGTGGCAGTGCATCCCCTAGCGGCCAGATCACACTCATCCCGGCTAACGCCACTATGGGATTGAGGCCTATGGTGTTAAAGAGCAGGACTAATGGAACGCCCAGGACAGGGGCAGCGCCCCACATGAGCACGGCCTCTGATACGGGAAGCACCAGAAAAAGAGAATAGAACACGATCATGATGGGGAGAGTGACTACAGTGATGGCGATGAGACCGCGTACTCCCGTGAGGGTCATGATCTGAACCAGGATCCCTACACAGGTGAGGGTGCCGATCAGAGGCAAAAGCTGGTGCACCGTATCTCTTGCAGTGTGGAAGATGTTGAGTTTCACTGGAGAGAGAAAATAAGATACGATCGCTGCTGCGACGAACATCATGGGAAGTCCGATCACAGGAAGTGAATGTGGCCATATCCGTCCCGCGAGCACGAGAACAAAGAATACGAGAAATGGCAAGAAGACTCTGATCCAATTCATTTGCGGCGGCGCTTCCGGGAGTTCCTGCAGAGCCTTTTCCAGATCCACAGGTTTGCCTCGCCAGCCCAGAATAAAGATCGTCAATAAAGAAAGCACAACACAAGGAATAAGAAGGGGAAGGAAAAATCCCACGTAAGGCATGTTGACGCCCGCCGCTGTCAGCATGGCCCATAAACTGACGGGTGGGGCTGCCGCGCTCAATCCAGCGATTATAAATATGATGGCCGCTGTTTTGGGTTTGGAGAGACCCATGTAACCTAAGACGACAGCGATCATCCCGCCAGTGATCAAAACTGTTACGCTTCCAGCTCCTGTCAGAGCACCCGGCAGGAGAAGGAGGAATGTGATGAGTACGAAGAGGATTGATTTTTTTTGGGAAAACTTTTGGATAATCCCCCTCACCACATAGGCAACCCCTCCGGATTCTTTAAGAAGATTCATGAAAAATGTCGCTGTGACAAAAATGAGGATGATGTCTAGATAGGTGAAGGCTCCTTCTGCGATATGACGCGCAGGAATACCCACACCCCCCACAAGTCCGCCGGCGATGGCGCCGATAAACATGGAAAGCTCAGTTGAAATTTTAAGAGACTTCGCGATGATATAACTGACAACCATCACAGCGAAGATGATTTCTATGGATACAGACATTTTTCAGATTCTCTAATGTAGTCGATATCCCCATTAAATGCAACGTTTCC
>JBATYS010000136.1:0-1821 GCA_049674205.1 Candidatus Aminicenantaceae bacterium | reverse complement strand
TGCCCCATCGCCAGATACTGGAGCGCTTCCCAAGATGAAGTAGTCACCTTCACCACAGGCACATCCGCCTCTTCGATCGATCCTATGGATTCTCCCAACCGGGAACGGACTTCACGCGCCAACTCATCGATCGCATGGAGAAGAACCTCTTCCTGGCCGAGAGCGGTCACGCGGATCCTGTCTACATGCCGCATCTTAACAGGATCGATCAATATCGCCTGCAGCTCATAGGCCTCCCCTGCCGACAGGATCCGGGGAAGGATCAAGGCACGCACACCAGCAAAGCGGCAGATCCCTATGCCCAGCTCTTCATCAATCCGGGAGGTTGGATCCTTTCGCATCAAGCGGAGAGTTTCTGCGACCTCGCTCTTATCGAAAATCCGGGTGAAGGGCGACTGTTGGAGGTCGGCTTCAATCGCCGTTCTCAATGCCAGGTCGAATACAGCTTCACCGGTCTGGTTATCGACATCTGCTATGAGCAGCTTGTCACGTTCCTCAAAAGCCAGGCTGGGCCGTGTCAGTATCCATGAGGCAAATATCACAACAACCACCAGCATGCAGATTGCGCCCGCGATCATAACTCGCTTACGGGACCTAAAAAAATATTTTGGTCTAAAAACCGGAACCGTCCCCAAAGTCAACCGGGTTTTCAAATCCTCAAGTTCTGCAGCTAATTCCCGTCCGGAAGAAAACCTCTTTTTGGGATCTTTGACAAGAGCCTTTTGTATGATATGTTCCAACTCTGTAGGAATTTCAGACCGGAGATCCTTCACAGACCTGGGTTCTTCATTCATCACAGAGTACAAAATGGCCTGTGTATTATCTCCCTTAAAGGGAAGCCGTCCGGTTATCATTTCATACATCACAATGCCCAACGACCAGATATCTGTCCGCACATCCACCGTTTCTCCACGGGCCTGCTCGGGTGACATATACGACACAGTGCCCACCGTGGACAGAGGCCGGGTCAGTCCTTCCTGTCCGCTGAGTTTTGCGATTCCAAAATCCAGGACTTTTGCGACACCCTCGTTTGTGATCATGATATTAGTGGGTTTCACATCCCTGTGAATGATCCCCTTTTTATGCGCAGCTGAAATCCCTTGTGCCACTTGAAGCCCGATGTCGATGACGTCCCTCTGCTTCATGGGCCCCCGCTTGATCTTCCCTTTAAGATTCTGTCCTTCATAGTAAGCCATGACAATGAAGACCTGTTCATCTTCTGTCTTGTTGATCTCATGAATGGTACAGATATTGGGATGATCGAGCGCCGATGCCGCCTTTGCTTCACGGATAAAGCGCTCTTGTGCATCTCTGTCTCGGGTGTATTCCGGTGGGAGAAATTTTAAAGCCACTTCCCGATTGAGCGTCATATCCAAAGCTTTGTAGACAATACCCATTCCCCCTTCGCCCAACTTTTCGACGATCCTGTATTTCTCGGCAATTATCGTTCCTTTGTCAAGGCTACGAGTAGCTAGTTCTATAGTCCTGGTCGCGTCACTGAATTCAACCTGTGAGGTATCATAGGATTGGGCTTTTGCAGCTTCAGCTGGTTGGTCTGCCGGGGCTTTTAGTGGTTTGTCGGCTGCGGCTTCTGGGGATTTGTCGGCTAGGATCACTAAAGACGTTGCACACTGGTTGCAGAAACGCGAATCCTCACGGTTTTCTGTTTCACATTTCGGACACTTCATTCGTCACAACTCTCTGATTATTGTGTCTAAATTATTATAAACCTGGATTATTCACGATCCGACCCGCCCCACCCTAACATTAAGGTCGCAAAGGCTTGTATAAGATAATGCTTAAGCGGAAGAGTGTCAACCG
>JBATYS010000135.1:0-26176 GCA_049674205.1 Candidatus Aminicenantaceae bacterium | reverse complement strand
GAAAAGAACCAGGATGAGGATACTCATTTGACAGACGGTGCTCATTTTTCCCATATAAGTGGGGGCAAATGTCGTGTGCCCCTTGCGTATATACACCACCAAGGAACCCGCCACGATGTAGAGATCTCTTCCGATGACAAAAATCGTAAGCCAAATGGGGATAACATTGGGGGAGCTGATCGAGGGGATACTAAGAGCGATCATCGCTGCCGTCATGAGCAATTTATCTCCTGCAGGATCGAGGAGTGCGCCGATCTTTGACTTTTGTTTTAGGATCCGAGCTGCGATTCCATCCAGAAAATCGGTGGATGCCGCAATAAAAAAGACGATCAAGGCTTTACGTGGGTTGAGCTGAATCATGTAAGAGAGGAAGAGGGGGATAAGGCCGATCCTCAGAATAGTGAACAAGTTGGGAATCGTGATGATCCGCTCGCTCATTTTATCAATGCAAGAATAAGGTCCAGGAGCTTTGTGACCTCTCGTCCGGAGACGGCTTGGTCTGGATGAAAAGCTCTATCTTGGGAAAGTGTCATGATGTCATATGAGACCAAAAGGATTATAGTACGGTAATAGTAGTTACTGGGAGAAACATCGGAGATCTGTATCCTATTTGGAGGAATCTGTTGGATAAAACTGTAATCTTTCCTTTTTAAATGTTCGATAAGGCGGAAGAGGATTTCAGACATTTCTGCTCGAGTTATGACTTTTTTGGGCTGAAAGGTGTGATTGGGATAAACATCCAGAATCCCCAATGAGGCCGTGTGGAGGATGAATCTTGAGGCCCAGGATGTGGAGACATCGATGATGATGGGCGGTTTTCCGGATTGTTCGTCGATGATGTCTTTATATTTGACACTCAAGAGTGCCGCTACATCCTCTTTGGTCACAGATTCAGTGGATTGTATGGCGTTGTATTGACTGGGAAGTTCAAAAATCCCCAGCCTGTTCTTGATCGTTTCCAACCGGTCTCTGATCTCTTGATCCCCTGGATCTTTTTCCAAGAGATCTTCATAGACACCAAGACTATTCTTGAGTTCGCCGGCCTGGAAGAGTGTGTCGGCATAAACTTTGCGGATATCCATGTTTTCGGCTTCCTTCGTGCTCGCTGCTTTCAAATGGAGGAGTGCATTCTGAAAGTTGCCCTCATCCCGGTATATATTGCCAAGGGCAAGATGAGCCACTGTAGAGCCCGGTGAATAGTACAGAGCTCTAAGGAAAGATTCTTTGCTATTCTCCGCATCCCCTGCTGAAAGAAAGGCTTTGGCCTTCGTCAAGGCTTCTTCTGTTTTCCTTTCCTTGATCTCTTCGTATCGAGGTTTTGCCCATGGATTGTCTGGATCGTTTTTCAGGATTTCTCTGTATTCTGAAAAAGCACTGTCCACTTTATTGAAATCTTGAAAGACTTGCGCAAGGCCAAAATGAGCCAGCTCCACATCCGGATAATAGGATAGAGAGGCCTTGAAATACTGTTCGGCTGTTTGGGAATCGCCCAAGAGGTAGGCCACATAACCCATCCCCACATAATAGAAGGAGTTCTCACTTCCGAGTTTTTCGATGTTCTTTTGAGCATTCTTAGTATTTCCCCCTCTGATGCTCTTCCATGCATCTTCCACCAAGATCCTCTCATCCAGAGAGAGCTCCGCTACGATGGATTGGGGTAATTCTCCCGTGTACAGGTTTGGGGGGGGTGGCTGATAAGTGGCACAGGACCAAAACAGCAGAGATATGAGGATTATAAGAGCGGCAAGGGTTCTTTTCACCAATGGATTTCTCCTCTCTTTATGTATGACATATAGTTGACCATATTCTTTGGGTCTGTCATGATTTCGAGATCATAAAAATCTTTATTGTCTACTCTTTTTAGCACAACTGACCATTTTGGGAAAGAATTAATTATCTCCTTTTCTGATTTGGGGATGCGCAAGGAAAAGAGCCGCATATGTTTGAACAGGACTTGGCGAAAAACCTGCTTTAGGTTCTGGATGCCCGTTCCTTTTTTTGCCGAGATGTAAACTTGATCACTCCTCGTCTCTAGGTTTCTCCGAACGATCTGTGTTTCGTCAGGCAAAAGGTCAATCTTGTTGTATGCTTTGACTATTGGAATATCGGAGATATCCAATTCAGAGAGCACGTTATTAACGGACCTGACTTGACTGTCACAGTGATCAGAGGTGATATCGATAACATGACACAGGCAGTCTGCCTCTTTGATCTCTTCAAGGGAGGCTTTGAAAGCGGTGATCAGCTCCACAGGGAGCTTTTTGATAAAACCCACTGTGTCGCTTAAAAAGAAAAAGAGTCCATCGGGCAGAGTGATACGACGGATCACTGGATCGAGCGTCGCAAATAGCTGAGGGGAGCTCAGCGCCCTCTCACTCGACAGAGCGTTGAATAGTGTTGATTTGCCTGCGTTAGTATACCCTATCAGTGAAACTACGGGTGTCATACCCTTTTTCCGGCTCCGGCGTTGTTCCGCACGTCTTTTCTGAATCTTGGAGATATCTTTTTTGATCTTGCTTATTTTGTCTTGGATCCTTCGTCGATCTTCTTCAAGTTTTTTTTCGCCAGGGCCGCGGGTGCCTATACCCCCTCCAAGACGAGACATTGCCTGGCCCTTTCCTGACAAACGTGGGAGAAGATAGTTGAGCTGGGCGAGCTCCACTTGGAGCTTGCCTTCTTTGCTCCGGGCCCTCTGGGCAAAAATGTCAAGGATCAATTGGGTGCGATCGATCACTTTCACCTGAATTTCATCCTCCAGACTTCTTTGCTGGATGGGAGATAGATTGTGCTCAAAGACAACGAGATTCGCCTGGAGTTCATCTTTCTGCTGGATGATCTCGGTCACTTTTCCTTTGCCCACTAGGAATTTTGGGTTCTTTGCATTGCGGTATTGAAAGATCTTTTTCACAACTTCGGCACCAGCAGCTTTCACCAGACCCTCCAATTCTTCCATGGATTCTTCGGCCTCGAGTTTTTCTTTTTTTGTGGTTGCGATATGGACAAGGATGGCTTGTTCCATTGTTACACCAGAAAGCCCTTTATGGTGCCGGCTATAGAAGAAAAATCGAGGGGAGAGAACCAAAGGATACCCTCCATTTTTCTAAACCATGTCATCTGTCTCTTGGCATAATGTCGAGTGTCTTTTTTTGTTAAATCTATGGTTTCCTCTAATGATAGCTCCCTTTTTAGATGGCTCAGCACGTGCTTGTATCCGAGCGCACGGAAGGGTGGAGATGTCTCCTCTACTCCCGATTTGAGAAGTGCCTCGACTTCCTCAACGATGCCTTGTGCAAACATTCCATCCACTCTTTGTTCGATCTTTCTGTAAAGCTCTTTCCTCTCCAATTTTAACCCAATTCGAAGAATATTAAAATCCTTGATATGAGACTTGGTGCTGGGAAAATGGTCGCTAATGGGTTTTTTTGTCGAGTGATACACCTCAAGGGCGCGAATGATCCTGATCCTGTCGTTTTTTCCGATTTTTTGGGCATACACCGGATCGATGCGTTCGAGCCTTTTCTGCAAATTCTCCAGCCCCTTTGTCTTGGCTTCCTCTTCGAGCTTGTCTCGGACATGAGGATCTTTTTTCCCCTCCGGGAAAAGGCCATCGATGAGAGCCTTCAAGTAGAGTCCAGTTCCTCCTGTGATGATCGGCAGCTTTTTTTCCCCCTGTATTGTCCGAACTGCAGAGAGAGCATGTTTGACAAAATCAGCTGCTGTGAACTGGACAGATGAGTCGACAATATCAAGAAGGTAATGAGCGATACCTTCCCGCTTGTCAGCCGGGATCTTATCCGTCCCCACATCAAATCCCCGATAGACTTGCATGGAATCGCAGCTGATCACTTCACCGTCGAATGCTTTGGCGATCTTTACAGCTGTCGTGCTTTTCCCCACCCCTGTTGGGCCGAGAAGGATCAATAGGCTTTCTTTTTTTTGTTTTGCTTTAGATTCCAATTTTGAAAAGAAGGAACAGAAAAAGAAGGGTGAGTAATACCAAAAGGGCTAAAATTTGCTTTCTTTTCAGTTCCATTCGCCGATTTTTTTGAGATGATTGACGAGGGTTGACTCGTGTTCGTTTCCCAACGTTCTTTTGACCGCGAGGACTTCTGCGACAAGGATATCATTGAGTCCATTGAGGACTTGGACATTAAACTCTTCCCTCGAGAGAGAGATGCCTCCTTTGAGGATGGAATTCGTCTCTACTTTTCCGTCCGGGCCGAGTCTTGCCTTTTCAAATATGGGAGAAAGCGATGGCTTTGCGTCCTCCAAACATTTCTCCAGGATATTTAATGCTACCGGTCCGACCTCCTTCGAGATGTATTTGAATATAAATGAACATTTTTCGTTGAAGAGCTCCAAAATTCTGTATATTTCGGATTTAGGGATCTCTGGGGACGATTGACTGGTTTTATTCTTCTGTGGGAAACCTATAAAGCCCAGGTTGATCAAGGAGAAGATTATCCTTTGGGTTTCTCTGTGTCCGAGTTCACTCACTGTATAGATGTGCTTCAGGCCTTTGGGCTTGTTTATGAGTGAGAGCACATACTTCTCCGGATCAGAGAGAGTTATGGACTTGGGGGATTCGGAGAAAAGCCTCTCTACATTTTTAGATTCATCCGGGGCCAGAGATTTAAGAAGTGTTTCATTTTGCATGTGCCGAATGCCATCATGTATGAATCCGAGCGTGTGGATTTGGACCAGGATCTTGTGTTCATGTATAGGTTTTTCTATGTCAAAATAATATTCGCCTTGCTCCCAGTCAAATATGGGTAAAAGATCCGTCCGTTGATACTCTTCTAGGGATGCCCACAGTTGCTGTGGCGTGAGAATATCGAGTTCGATGAGCGTTTTTAGAAGAGATTCCTTTTGATCTTCCGCATGTTTGATACACCTCTTCAAGGAGGGTGAGTCGAGGATCTTTTTTTTGTGAAGCGAGTCACAAAAGGCCTCCTCATCCAGAAAATCCTTGATGATGACCAGCTGACCTTTGTGGAATGTTGCCCTCAAGTCGATGGATTCTTTTATAACCTCTAACCGGCCCGAGCCCTCTGCTTTATAGATGTGTAAGAGGAGTTGCGAGAAGTGTTTTTCTGCAAGTTCGCCGTGCATCCAGATCTGTTCCATTTTTAAGATTACCTTTCCTTTACTTTATAAATGAATCGGATTCATGTCAATCTCTGAGTTGCCCGCTTTTGATATCATATAATCTGATCGATCGGAATGACATCAACGCGGATTTGCAAAATTTATTGATGTTGGATCAGCCCATAAAACTCATGCTGACTAGGAAAATGGCTACGTTGAAGGCGCTCTTTAGGAGCCAGAACCCGTACGAGATGAATAGTGCTTTTTTCAGTTCGATCTTGAAGATATAGGACAATCCAAAGCTGAGAACTCCGAAAAGCCAGAGTTGAAAAAAGTCGACTTGGCTCAACATCGCATAGGACAATGATGTCACTTCCATATGGGGAAAGAAAAGAGCCAAGCTCGTTGAGGTTTGAAAGACCGATTTTCGGCTTAGGATGAGAAACAACCTCAGGGCATTGCCCAGGATCTTATCGATCAGGTTGGCATGGATGTAAGCCGAGAGGACTTGAATATATTTTCCCTCTGTAGCTGTTACGCGGCCGAAAACGAGTAGGATCAGGCTAGCGATGAGGAAACCGATGACTTGAGTGAGGGGAGTGAGCGCGAATACTCGGACTGCGAGCGAACCCTTTGAGGGATTTCTTATTCGCTCCATCGTCTGTTCGAAACCTTCATCACCCAGTCTTTCCTTGAGCTTGACGTTGTTCTCCATAAGCTGGGCTGTGTCCTTGAGCGTATAAGGCATGATCAGATGCGTAAAAAGAACGATAGCAATGAGAATGACGATGAGAGCATCGATCCAGACCGGCTTTTCCAAGAGCGTCTTAAAAGTCTCTTGTGGGCTGAATATGACTCCAATAAATCGATTGAAAAAGTTCATTCTATGCTCCTTTCCTTACCTCTTTTTCCACCATACCATCTCGGACAAAAAGGATCCTCTGGGCCTGCTGAGCGATATCCATGTCATGTGTGACGATGATGATGGTGTTCCCTTGAGAGTGGATCTTGTGAAAAAGATTCAGGATCTCCTGGCCGGTTTTCGAGTCGAGATTTCCTGTGGGCTCGTCAGCCAAAAGCAGGGAAGGATTATTCACGAGAGCTCTTGCGATGGCCACTCTCTGTCTTTCCCCGCCGGAGAGTTCGGACGGACGGTGGTGCATCCGGTGGTCCATTTCCACCATTTTCAGGGCCCTCTCTGCCTTTATAGTTCTTTCTGCCTTTCCCTCTCCCTTGTAGATAATAGGGAGTTCGACGTTATGGAAGGCCGTCGCCCTTGGAAGCAGGTTAAAAACTTGAAATACGAATCCGATCTCGCTGTTTCGGATGTGCGCCAGTTCATTTTCGCTGAGAGTGCTGACAAGTTTCCCGCTCAAGTAATATTCTCCCTCCGAGGGAGTGTCTAAGCAACCGATTAGATTGAGCAATGTTGATTTCCCCGAACCTGAAGGCCCCATGATCGCCACGAATTCATTGGGAAGGATCTTGAATGTTACACCGGAGAGTGCTCTAACCTCCTGTTTTCCCATTTGGTAGACTTTCGTCAGGTTCTCGACCAGGATGACGGCATTGTTTGTTGAGTCCATGTGGATTATTGCCTTTTTTCCTCAGTTTTAATCAAGGTATCGTCTTTGAGCTGGCGGAGAGCATTGTAAGGGCCGGTGGCAATCTCTTGTCCCTCTTTGAGACCTGAGGTGATCTCCACCATCATTTCACCCATGATACCCTTCTTGACAGCCTGGAATTTGGCCCTGCTGTCCTTGATCATGTAGACGCCCTCTTCCTGTTCGTCTTCATCTTGATCGTCGCTGTTCTCCTTTTCTTTCAAGACAAGGCTGGCGATGGGAATGGCGAGGACATCCTTTCGTTCCGCGGTAATGATATCAGCTGAGGCTGACAGTCCCGGCTTGAGACTTTTTGGTGGATCCTCCAGTGTGATGACAACTTTAAAATCCTTAGATTCTTCTGTAGTCACTGCCTTTTGCAGAGCTGAGCTTCCGATCTCGGTGACTGTTCCCTGTAGGACACGGTCGGGAAGAGCGTCGATCCTGATATCCGCATTTTGTCCCAAAGCAAGACTGATGACATCTGTTTCGTCGACCTCGACTTCAACTTCCATCACAGAAAGGTCTGCGATCGTCATCAAAACTGTTCCAGGGTTGTTCATCGTCCCGATCATTGCGATCTCTCCCTCTTCCACTCGTAGGCTGGTGATAATACCGTCAATGGGGGAGTTGTAGATAGTTTTGCTCAGCATGTCCAGGGTGCTCTCCAGAGAGGCTTGGGCCTGACGGATCTGATACAGGATGGCTTCATGGGTGGCCTCGGAGATCTCATGTGTGGTTTTGGCGGCCTCCAACTGTTCTCCTGAAATGAGCAATTCATCGTAGAGCTTTTTTTGTCGTTCGTAAAAGCTTTTGTCTTTTTTGAGCTGGGCATCTGCTTTTATGAGCTCGGCTTGGTAGATGTGGATGACGGCTCGATCTCTGTCGGCGTTGGCTTCATACTGAGTGGACTCGAGTTTTAAGAGGAAATCGCCATTTTTGACTGTCTGCCCCTCCTCAACACCGGTTTTTACGATTCTTCCTGAGATATGTGCACTGATGTTTACGCTTTTCTTGGGTTTGACTTCGCCCGAAGCAGATACGATAGAAGTTAAATCGTGGTTTTCGACTTTTTCGACCGTCACTTTTAGCGCTTTTTCTCGTTGAGACTGAAAATTGAGGATAATGATGACTGCCAGTATTAGAATGACGGCAACGATGATTAAAATCCTTTTCTTGCCTCCGGGGCTCTTCTTAGGAGTACGGATGACCAAGGCTTTTTTCTTTTTTTTCGAGTAATCCTGTTCATTCATTTTAGGTCCCTCTCAGAGGAAAATATCATATTATACTACGTCATAAAAGGCAAAAAGTTTAATTATGCGTAAGAATTCAAAATCCGCAGGGACTTCTCTCACATCTCCCTCAGGGAGATGTACCATGCCCGCCTAGAGCCCTTCTCACGGTTTTCTCCACCACACAATTGGGACACTCAATAACACAACTTGTGTTCATATGATCACGGATTTGGAAATGTTTCCAATCTCGCCATCCAGGCGTTTATGTCAATTTTATAATTCCGGACTCAAATTCGGGTCTCGAAATCTGTATGGATATCAATATATTCTACATCTTTAATACTTGATTTATTCAAAATTGTTTGGGTTTTATGCGGATGGGTTGCGACCCAGCACAAGAGTTGGTAATATGTGAGAGCTATGGAATGGGAAGAATCCTTGAAGGTTGCAGAGGAAGCCAGCAGAATGGCAGGAGAGATGCTCCGCCGAAATATCGATTCTTCAAGAGAAATCGTTTACAAGGGAGCTGTAAATCTTGTTACAGACTTTGATAAGCGCTCTCAGGATGTAATTTTCTCCCATCTCTCTTCGCAGTTTCCAGATCATGATTTTCTTGCCGAAGAAGACCTCTGTGAACAAAGAGGTTCTGAATTCCGGTGGATCATCGACCCTATCGATGGGACAACGAACTATGTCCACAATTTTCCCATATTCTGTGTGTCCATTGCACTGGAATGGAAGAACAAGGTCGTGTGTGGTGTTATTTATGATCCAATGAGAGAAGAGATGTTTTCGGCCATTTCGGGAAAAGGATCTCAAGTGAACGGGCAAAAGATCCACACCTCTGCTACTAGTGACCTGGACAAGAGCCTTCTTGCCACGGGTTTCCCCTATGATGTCCGGGAGAGCGAAGTGAACAACATCGATCATTTTGCGAATTTTGCCACACGCGTCCAGGCCATCCGCCGCTGCGGGTCCGCAGCCCTTGACCTCTGTTATGTGGCTTGCGGGAGGTTTGATGGATTTTGGGAATTAAAATTGAGTCCTTGGGATGTTGCCGCCGGGGTTTTGATAGTCGAGGAGTCGGGAGGGCATGTGAGCAGTTTCCAGGGGGAAACAGCGAGTATTTACGGGAAGGACCTCCTTGCTTCGAACGGCCTGATCCACGAACAGATGATCCAGATTCTCAAGCTAGGCAAGCAGCTATGAAGCGAAATCGACATGTTTATTCCTGTCCACAACGAAAAAAAAATCGGGAGAAGTTTTTGATTTTTTTTGTGGCGGTGCTGGTATTTTCCCATCTGACCCTTAGTCTGCAGGGGCAGGAGCCCGAGGGGCTCAAATTTGTGGCCGGAAGGGTCTTCCGTCTCTCCGTTCCGAGCAATGTGCAGTGGACCGATACAGGTTATGATGTGGAGGGAGACAAAGCGCTCTCTTTCTCCGCATCCGGAGGGATTTCCCTCCAGGTCGGCAATCCCATGGCTTACTGTGGTCCGGATGGATACGACCTGAAGACTGTCCAGCAGCCCATCCAGAACGAGAATATAGGTGCTTTGATCGGTAAAGTGGTTCTCCTTATTTCCATCGAAGTTGATGAAGAGACAGGGGAAGAGACACGGAACGAGATGGTGGAGATCTTTCACATCGGGTCTGACCGGATCGTCTCAATGCCCATCAGTGGACGACTGTTCTTGGGCGTCAATGAAAATGTCGCTGAGGATAATTCAGGCCAATTCACGGTCGATATCCGGTTGATTGATCGATAAAAGTAAGACGTGAAACGAAAACATCTCCTCTGATTCTATCCCAGAAGGTACTCATTATTTCAATGTACCTTATTAAGAATTCAACTTTTTATGTTTTACTTTTCACGATCTTCTTGGAGAGGAATGTCTCCAGGAATTGGATCGTATAGTTGCCCTTCTTGAAGTCTGGATTGGATAGGATATTGAGGTGCAAGGGGATGTTTGTTTTGATCCCCACGATGGTGGTCATCTCAAGTGCGGTTTGCATCTTTCGGATCGCCTCTTCCCGAGTTGGCGCTATGGCCACAACTTTGGCGAGCAGAGAGTCGTAGTCGGGTGGGATCGTCCATCCTTGGTATGCGGCGGAATCCACGCGAATTCCCTGTCCTCCTGGAAGAACCAGAAATTCGATCTTTCCTGCCGAGGGAATAAAAGTATCCGGGTCTTCCGCATTGATGCGGCATTCGATGCTGTGGCCGGACATTTGAAGGTCATGGGGAAGAGAGAGCTTCTCACCCGAGGCGATCTTGATCTGTTCTTTAATCAGGTCTACACCATACACCATTTCAGTGATGGGGTGTTCCACCTGCACACGAGTGTTCGCCTCCATGAAATAGAATCTCTTTTCGTTGTCCACGAGGAATTCGAACGTGCCCAAACTCTGGTATCCGATGGAATCCGCCGCGTCTTGAGCGGCCTTGATTATTCTTTTTCGAAGTTTCTCATCGATGAAAGGAGAGGGAGTCTCCTCCAACACCTTTTGGTGTTTCCTTTGGATAGAACATTCTCTCTCGCCCAGGGCGATCACATGGCCTTTTGTATCCCCGATAACTTGGATCTCGATATGGCGGGAGTTCTCAATGTACTTTTCCATGTACAGAGAGGGATCTCCGAAGGCCGCTTTAGCCTCGTACTGGGCAATGGATAACTGCTCGTCCATCTGATTGGGTGAACGAACGATGCGCATTCCCCTGCCCCCGCCGCCCGAGGCCGCCTTGAGGATCACCGGATAACCGATCTTCTTTGCGATGGTTTTAGCTTCTGACAACTCGACGATGACATCATTGCTCCCTGGGATAACCGGTAGTTTTGCCTTTTTCATGCTGAGACGTGCTGCGTTCTTATCCCCCAACAGGTTGATGAGGGACGCTGAGGGGCCGATGAACGTTATGTCTTCAGAATCGCAGATCTCTGGAAATCTGGGATTTTCGGCAAGAAAGCCGTAGCCGGGATGGATCGCATCTGCCTTGGTGATCTGGGCCGCGGTGATGATGTTGGGAATGTTGAGATAGCTCTCGGCCGCTTTTGCAGGCCCTATGCAGACGGATTCGTGGGCGAGCATTGTGTGGAGAGAGGTCCTGTCGGCCTCGGAATAGACTGCTACAGTCTTAATCTCCATCTCTCTTGCCGTACGGATGATTCGGAGTGCAATTTCCCCTCTGTTTGCGACCAGGATCTTGGATATCATGGTCGGTCAGCTCTGTGGCCTGATGGCAAAAAGCTTCTGGCCGTACTCGACAGGCTTGCCGTTCTTGATATAGATCTCCTCAAGGGTTCCTTCAACCTCAGTCTCGATCTCGTTCATCAGCTTCATGGCTTCGATGATACAGAGGGTCTGGCTCTTTGCTACTGTATCTCCCTTTTCTACAAAGGAAGGAGATGAGGGATTCGGTGAGCGGTAGAATGTTCCGACCATCGGGGAGGTGATGAAATACAGGCCTTCTTGATCGTCAGCAGGCTCTGTTTGGGCGGGAGCCTCACTGTTGGCTGTAATGCCTGCGAGAGGAACGGCTGGGGCCATTTCTTGGGAGTTTGTTTTCTGAGCGGCCCTGCTGATCTTGATTTTCAAGTCTTCGATCTCTAACTCGAATTCCGAGAGATTTCTCTCCTCCAGCAGATCTATAATTTTGATGATCTCTTTGTAATCGATTTTTGCCTTCATTTTTTACCTTTTTGTGGAGGTCTGACCTCCTGGGTAAATTTTTCAAAAATTAGATATACCTTAATCGCAATACCCTATTTTGTCAACCCTCCTGGTTGTGACAGGATGCGTTTCCAAATCTGTGATGTCATGAATACTCCATAGCGTTATTGGGTGCCCCAATTGTGTGATGGAAAAAACCGCAGCCGCCCTGCTTTCCAGTTGTTCGTTTTTGATATCATACATTCTGATCACTCGGAATGACTATTGTGGTGTTCAGCGACTGGAGTATGTGCAGTTGTGTTGACTGAAGTTGGGATTTATCCTAGCATAGTAAGCATACATCTCGAGAGGTGATGAGACGATGTTAGATCAGTTATCGAGCAGGCTTCAGAAGGTTGCCAAATTCCTTCGTGGTGAAGTCAAAGTCACAGAAAAGAACATGGCAGAGGCGTTGAAGATGATACGCATGGCCCTCCTTGAAGCCGATGTCAACTTTCGTGTGGTCAAGGATTTCGAGTCGAAGATCAAGGAAAAAGCACTGGATAAAAAGGTGCTCGAAAGCCTTACTCCTTCACAACATGTCATAAAGATCGTAAGAGATGAGCTCAAAACCATGTTGGGGCAAGAGACAAAAAAATTGACGTTCTCCAGCCCACCACCTTCAATTTTCATGCTCGTTGGTCTTCAAGGCTCGGGAAAGACAACCACATGTGGCAAATTAGCCAAATGGTTAAAGAATATAGGGAAAAATCCTATGCTTGTTTCTTTCGATTTGAAGAGGCCTGCAGCTCAAGAACAGTTGGACATCATCACACAGACTCTCAATCTGTCTTTCTATGAACTGTTTGAGGACCAGATGGCAGACCCGAAAAAAGCACTCAAGAAGATCCTTGCCGAGACAAAGAACAGAGGACATGACACTCTTGTGGTCGATACAGCTGGAAGACTCCATGTAGATGAAGAGTTGATGGAGGAGCTCAGGATGGTGAGGAATATTCTTGAGCCCACTGAGGTCATCTATGTCGGTGATTCGATGACAGGTCAAGATGCTGTGAAAAGTGCCCAGCTATTCGAGGAGAAGATCGGGCTAACCTCAATTATTCTCACAAAGCTTGACGGCGATGCGCGGGGAGGTGCTGCGCTATCCATCGTCTCTGTTACAGGCAGGCCCATCAAATTCGTTGGCGTCGGAGAGAAGTTTGACATGCTTGAAGTCTTCCATCCTGACAGGATGGCTTCCCGAATTATGGGAATGGGGGACGTTCTGGGCCTGATCGAGAGAGCTGAGCAAGAGACGGACCTCAAGGAGGCAGAGGAGCTTGCCAGTAAATTGAGATCTCAAGAGTTTTCCCTAGAGGATTTCCGAAAACAATTGGGACAGCTGAAAAAGATGGGATCCATGTCTCAGTTTTTGAACATGTTGCCAACGGGTGGTGTTTTTAAGCAGATGTCAAAGATGAATATCGATGACAAACGGATCCTCTACTTCGAGGCGATCATAAACTCTATGACCGCAAAAGAGAGAGAGAATCCAAAAGTCATCAATGGGAGCCGCCGCAAACGGATCGCAAGAGGAAGCGGTAGACCAGTGTCGGAAGTGAATCAACTGTTGAAACAGTATTTTGAGATGAAGAAGATGATGAAGAAATCCCAGTTCAAGAAAATGCTTTCCTCTATGCCCATGGGGCATTAATGAAATGCATGTATGCGTATGATCGAGATATGCCCTTTATTTTGAAGGAGTTATGACAAGAAATATATCACTTTTTCAGCGGCGGGCAAGCTGAAATGAGTTGACTTATCCACAAAAATCAGATATCATTTTTTTTTAATTTTAATAAGGACGAGTTTACCCAAAATGATGTCAATAAGACTGATGAGACTGGGCACAAAGAAACGGCCGTTCTACAGGATTATCGTGACCGATTCGAGAAAACCCAGAGAAAGCAAAGCTAAAGCGATCTTAGGTTATTATGATCCTCTCAAAGAGCCACCGGATATCAAGGTTGATATGGATAAAGCAAACTACTGGCTAGAAAGAGGTGCACAAGCTTCCAAAACAGTACAATCTCTTTTGAATAAAGTTTTGGAGAAAGAGAAACTTTCCAATTAACAAAACATTTAGGAGGTCACAGTGAAAGAACTCGTTGAGATGATTGCCAAAGCATTAGTTGACAATCCGGACAAGGTACATGTATCCCAGTTGGAGGGGGAACAAACATCGATCTTGGAACTCAAAGTTGCTCCGGAAGATTTAGGTAAAGTAATCGGCAAACAGGGAAGAACTGCACGCGCCATCAGAGTAATTCTTGGTGCCTCTGGGATGAAGCTGAAAAGGAGATTTAATCTCGAGATCATTGAAAAAAATTAATTTGGTTAGTATTGGAAAGCTATTAAAGAGCCAGGGAAAAAAAGGTGAATTGAGATTTAAGCTCTATTCCGGAGAGATCAAAAAGCCTTTTTTTTTCCAGGGTATACCTTAACAGACAGGGGGTTCCCGAAGAATTCCAGGTAGAATCTTTTTATCCCTACAAGAATTTTTACATCTTAAAATTCAAAGGGATTAACACTATCGCCCAAGCTAGAGAGCTCGTGGGGCAAGAGTGTATGCTTCCCGAGGAGGATCTCTCCCGTCTCGAAGAAGATAAGTACTATCTTTTTCAGCTTGTTGGGAGTTCTGTCTTTACCGAGAGCAAAAAGAGGGTTGGAGTTGTGAGTGATGTGTTGTTCATCAAGGACAATGACCTTCTTGTGATCGAAAGGGGAGGCAAAGAGATTTTGATCCCCTTCACCGCTGCCATCTGTGTTTCGGTCAATCTCGAGAAACGTGAGATTGTTATCAGGCCTCCGGAAGGACTTTTAGACTTAAATGAGATTTGATATAATTACCATCTTTCCCCGTATGTTTGACGGAGTATTATCCGCTGGAGTTTTGGGGAAAGCCTTAGAGAAAGGTTTGATCGAAGTCAAAGTACATGACTTAAGAGACTTTACTTCAGACAAACACAGACAAGTGGATGACCGTCCGTTCGGAGGCAAACCGGGGATGGTTTTGAAACCTGAGCCGATCTTTACGGCCGTTGAAAAGGTCAGGACCGATCCGAACGCTTCGGTCTGTCTTCTTTCTCCTCAAGGCAGAAAATTTGATTACCGAGTCACGGAGGAATTGGCTGGGTTTTCACAAGTCATTCTTATCTGTGGTCGTTATGAAGGAGTCGATGAGAGAGTGAACGAATATCTGGCAACACACGAGATTTCCGTCGGCGATTATGTGTTGACCGGGGGAGAACCGGCAGCCTTTGTGATCATCGATGCTGTTTCCCGCCTTTTGCCCGATGTCGTTGGAAAAATGGAGTCTGTCAAACATGACTCTTTTTTCTTGGGACTCTTCGACCATCCACAGTATACTAGACCTCGAGATTTTAGGGGGATGAAGGTTCCCGAAGTTCTTTTTTCGGGAGATCACAAAAGCATAGCCCAATGGCGAAGGAAAAAATCCATCGAAAAAACAGCCAAGTTTCGGATGGATATGTTGGAGGAAGAGGGGGAATTGTCTCCTGAAGATTTGAAGATACTCGAGGAAATACAAAGAGAAAAGGAAGGAAAAACAAATGAACCTGATTGATATGGTTGAAGAAAAACAAATAAAAGAGGATGTGGGTTCTTTCAACGTCGGAGATACTGTTAAAGTCCATGTCGTAATCCGAGAAGGCGAAAAGGAAAGGATCCAAGTATTCCGTGGCGATGTCATCAGCAAAAAGGGATCGGGTCCGAGTGCCATGTTTACTGTCAGAAAGATATCCTTTGGAGTTGGCGTGGAGAGAATATTTCCACTCCATTCCAAAATGATCAAAGAAATCGAAACTGTCCGAAAGGGAAAGGTCAGAAGAGCTAAGCTCTACTATCTTCGGAAATTGAGGGGCAAAGCGGCAAGAATAAAGGAAGCGCGATAAGGACAGTCGGTCTTAGGTCGGAGAAGTGCCGGATTTCCAGTTCGAAAAGGAAATTGTCAGCCAGGGATATGGGTCCATCGCAGGTTTGGATGAGGCAGGCCGAGGTGCACTGTTTGGGCCTGTTGTTGCTGCGGCGGTCATGTTCTCCGCATCCTTGATAAACGGGAAGAAAAAAGCTTGGTTGGAAGAAATTGATGATTCAAAGCGTATTTCTCCGACTAAAAGGGAGATACTGGCGAGGTTGATCCTTATCCACTCCGATGCAGTGGGAATTGGGATGGCTTCGAGTGCTGAGATCGATGCCATGAATATTTATTGGGCTTCTTTTGAGGCGATGAAAAGAGCGTTCAAGAGCATGTCGAAAGTCCCGGATTTTCTTTTAGTTGACGGATTTAGGCTTAATGATGTAAATTATCCCCAGATGAATTTGCCCAAAGGAGATCAAAAAAGCATTTCCATTGCGGCTGCATCAATTATTGCTAAAGTCACCAGAGACAGGATGATGAAGCGACTCGACCTTGTTTTTCAGGGTTATGCACTTTCAAGGAATAAAGGGTATGGAACCAGGGAGCATTACGATGCACTTCAAAAACTGGGGCCGACGGCCTTACACAGGCAGTCCTATAATCTCGAGGGCAAAAAATGATTCTTAAGTCAGATAGAGCCAAGATCGAGTCTGTCGCAGAAAAACATATCAAAAAAGGCAGGCTGGAAGAGGCAATTGCCGAGTACAGAAAACTTCTGTCTGGCGAAGAACAGGATATCTCCATCCGCAATATTCTCGGAGATCTTTTCATTAAAGCCGACAACAAACAAAAAGCTGTTGAAGAGTTTGAGAGGATTGCTGAATTTTATGAGAATAAAGGGCTCTTTTCCAAAGCCATAGCAATATACAAAAGGATCAAAAGGCTCGTTCCCGACAATGTAGATTCCTCCAAGAGATTGGCTGAACTCTACCGGGATCAGGGATTTTCTTCGGAAGCAAGAGCGGAGTACATGAATCTCGCTCAGAATCTATCCAAGTCCAAAAAGACCAAGGAAGCTATTGATATGTACGAAAACCTGCTCAAGCTGGATAGAGATGACATATCATCGCGGTTGACACTTGCGGAACTCTACACGAATGAAAAAATGATCGATCAAGCGCTCGAAGAACTCAACAAGGTTGCTGAGTTCAAAATGCGGAAGAACCAACTCAAAGAAGCTAGTGAGATCCTTAACCGCGCCAAAGAGCTCAAGGAAGACCATTCTCGCACGATCACTAATCTCATAGAGCTTTACAAGAGAGATAACAAGAAGAAAGAAGCGCTGGACCTCGTTGAGGAAATCCTTCAAAAAGACGACAAGAATCTTAAGGCCTTGTATATTTTGGGGAACCTTCATTTCGAGGATAAAAGCTTCAAAGAGGCCGGCGAGATTTTTTCCCGGATTATTTCCATCAGGCCCAAGGATGTCGAGGCGAGAGTCAAGTTAGGAAGGATCTACATCCAGACGGGCGAATTCGATCACGCCTTCGAACAGTATGAGCCTCTTATCGACACATTGATCAGAAAACAAAAGAGTGATAAAGCCATTGGACTTCTCGGGCTCATTCTGGCTGCCCAAAAAGCCCATCTACCTACATTGGAGAAATTGGCAGCTATCTACAAATCCAAGGACCAAATAAAGAATTTCGAACTCGTCTGTAAGGTCATGTTAGATGAGTACCGGAACAACAACCTGAGAGAGAAGATGTTATCTGTCCTCAGTAAACTCCTCAGCACGTTTCCAGAGAATGAAAAGTATTACAACGAATCTAAACAGCTGAAGAAGGATCTGGGGATCTTGGAGGAAGCGGGGGGAGAGGAAGAAACCTCAGTCCAGGTCGAAGAGGCGAAGAACATCGTTGACTCGACTTTGGCGAAGGCTGATCTCTATGTCGATCAAGGGTTGATCCGAAATGCAAGACGACTCCTGGAAAATTTGAGGAACAAGTTTCCTGATGATATAAGAATCACGCAGAAGATCGATTCTCTGAAGATCATAGCTGGTGATATCAAAGTGGATGAGATCTCAGACAGAGTGGATAAGGTCACAAAAAGAGAGACCCAGATATTTCCGACAGTCGGTGAAATTTCTAAAGAGGGAAAATCATTTCTTGGCGAGGCTGTTGGAGAGGAAAAACTCACATCGGCAGATATCTTTGCAGAAACAGACATCGTTCCCATCGTCTCTGAGGAGTTAGGCGAAAGAATTTATTATGATCTCTCTGAAAGGATCGCCAAGGAATTGGATGCCATTAAAGCCACCTGCAACAATCAGATCAAAGGCGACACCACGATCGTTGAGAAGGCCTTAAGCGATATCGTCACAGAATTCCGGAAGGCCCTGGATGAGAAAGTGGAGAAAAAGGATTACGAAAGCCATTACAACCTGGGGATTGCATTCTTGGAGCAGGGGCTGTTCGATGAGGCCATTGAAGAGTGTAAACTTGCGGCAGAAGACAATAACCTGGAGGTCGAGTGCTACAGTGTCATCAGCTTCTGTTACAGGCAGAAAAAGGAATACAAAGAGGCCATGAAATGGCTCGACAAGGCCCAGGGAATAACGGAAAAGGATGCGAATCAAGAGTTTGCGCTCAAGTATGAGATCGCTTCCCTGTATGAAGATATGAATGACGCCAATAAAGCGTTAAAGATCTACGACGAAGTCAACAAATGGAATCCGGAATACCGCGACGTTGCGGAAAGAATAAGATCCCTCCAGATAAAAAAATAGACTTTTCCCATCACGCAGTTTTTGAAGTGTCCCCGCTTTATGCGCCCATTTGACGTTCCTCCCAAAAATCTGTCAGATCACACACCGTGAGAAAATGTGCTGAGCGAATTCGTTATCTGTACTGAGCCAGAATTGTTTTGGCAACAAGTTCCGGTGAGGTGATACTGTTGCGAACTCCCCCATTCCTCTTAAAAGTTTTGGATTTGATCAAGGACGTGATCCCATCGGAGCGGGTGGTGCTTCACATCAAGAATGAGAGGAATCAGATGATTGTTCGAGGATCAGAAAACAAAACTGACCGCCTGAACGCAGATTTCCGATCGAGGATCATCCAACAGGTGCTGGACAGCCAGTGTCCTCTCGTTTTTAATTCACAAAACCCAGAGCGAATCCTCCCATACGATGGGATGTTCGGGGAAAAAAACAACCAAAACATACTCTGTGTGCCCCTTATCGATTGGCATCATCCTTTAGGGGCACTGTGTGTCGATAGGCACTCTGGTTCTGGCCCTTACACGGACAAGAATCTGGATCTCTTGGCTGAATTGGCAAAACCCATTAAGTATATTCTGCGGAATTATTTAGACAAAAACGGAGAATTGGCCCCTCCATACCTTTATAACCATACGGTTCTTGTTGGACAGAGCGAGCGTTTTCTAAATGTGCTCCGGATGATCGACAGGGTAAAAAATACAGATGTTCCCGTGTTTATCTGGGGAGAAAGCGGAACGGGGAAAGAGTTGATCGCCCGCACGATCCATGATGAGGGGCAAACGAAGGAGGGGATGTTTGTTGCCGTCAATTGTGGTGCGATCCCAGATCATTTGTTGGAGAGCGAGTTGTTCGGTCATGTCAAAGGAGCCTTTACTGGCGCATTCAGAGACAAGCCGGGCCTCATCGAGGATGCTCATGGAGGAACTTTTTTTCTGGATGAGATCGGAGATCTATCCCCTCCTCTTCAGTCCAAACTCCTCAGGTTGTTGCAAGAAAAGGAATTCCGGAGAGTAGGAGACAATCGTACACGAAGAGTGGATGTGCGTTTTATCAGTGCGACGAATAAAAATATTGAGAGGGAAGTGGGCCGGGGTCGCTTCCGAGAAGACCTTTATTACCGCTTGAAGATATTCACCGTTGAGATTCCTCCTCTGCGGGAAAGAAGGGAAGATATCCTTTTTTTGCTAAACCACTTCATGGGGAAATACAGCCGACGGATGAAAAGGGAAAGAGTGTATTTGTCCCAACGGAGCCTGGAACTTTTAATGAATTATTCTTGGCCTGGAAACGTCAGGGAGCTTCAGAATGAGATCCAGAGGTTTATTGTCCTCTGCGGAGATGGTTGTTTGATCAAGGAGGAGCATCTCTCTTCGAGGATCAATCAGAGGCAGGAAGTTCATAATCCCGCCTCATGCGATTACTTCAGTGCTAAAGCGGATTTTGAGAAAAGATTTTTAAATCAGGCCCTGTCTCAGTTCCAGTACAACAGAGCAAAGACTGCGGCTCGGATCGGCTTGAGCAGGCAGGGGCTTTTTAAATTGATCAAAAAACACAACATCCCGATTCCAGAGCGCGAATAGGGAGGGAGTGTGGAGGTCGTATCTAATGGCCCATTAAGTGAGTGGAATAGAAACAGTCTGAGCGACGCCTTGCGAATTTCTGTGGATTCTGCTAAATTTTTGACAAATGAACGAAAAGAAATCGAATGTGTTTCACGTGAGCTGTCCAGTATGTCGGTCCATACTGTGGATCGATCCAGTGAGTCATAAAGTCGTCAAGTCGGAAAAATCACAAAAAGAGAAGGGCTCTCTGGATGAACTGCTAGAGAAAGAAAAGAAGAGGAAGAGTGAGTTCGATCGCAAATTCGAAGCGACGGCAGAACTGGAGAGAGAGAAGAAGAAAAAAGCTCAGGAAAAGTTTGCAGAGGCTTTGACCAAGATAGGCCTTGATGAATGAATATCACCATGATTTGTATATTGCGATGAGTCCCACTGACTGTAGAGAGAATAAGGAGATAGAGGATTGAACCTATTCCAGATCGATGCAGGAAAAGAATGGAGAGGAGGTCAAAGACAGTCTCTTTTTCTGGCCAAGGAACTCAAAAAAAAATCCTATCCCTTCAAATTTTATGTCCAGCCAGGGAGTCCGCTTCACACAAAAGCCCTTGAAGTTGACCTGCCGGTTATTCCCCTGAAAATGAGGAGCGAAACGGATGCGTTGGCCATATTACGTTTGGCCAGCGGAATGAAGCGTCATAGATGTCGATTGGTTCATTGTCATGATGCCCATTCTGTGGCTGTGGGTTCAGCGGCCGCTTCCCTGGCAAAAGTCCCTCTGCGTGTGATTTCACGGAATGTGGATTTCCCGATCAAGAAAAATTTCCTGTCGCAGATGAAGTACACCAAGAACATCGATATAATCATCGCTGTCTCCCAGGGGATCAAAAAAGTATTGGTGGATGGGGGAATCGATCCCGTTCTCGTCAAGGTCATACCCGACGGCATCGATTATTCTCCCTTTGAAGAGGCTGCGGCCAGTCAATATCTTCGCCGGGAGCTGAACTTCGGACCCGACGATTTCCTTGTTGGGATCGTTGCTCATCTGGCGGATCATAAGGGACACAAATTCTTGATCAAGGCAACGGAAATTCTTAAGGAAAAGGCTCCTCCGATCAAAGTGATCATTGTGGGTGAGGGCCCTTTGAGGATGGAGCTGGATAAACTGGTGAAACAGACCCATGTGGAAGACATGGTTTTTTTCCTGGGATTTCGGGAAGATGTTCCCCAAATATTGGCATCTCTGGATCTTTTTGTGCTTTCCTCCTATCTCGAAGGGATGGGAAGCAGTATACTGGATGCTATGGCGAGCCGGCTGCCAGTGGTGGCCACCAGAACCGGAGGCATCCCTGAAGTTGTCGTGAATGGTGAGACAGGCCTGCTCGTGCCCCCAAAGAGTCCTCCCGCCCTAGCCAAGGCAATCCTGAGGATCTATGAGGACAGAGAATTGGGAAGACGTCTTGGCCAAAAAGGGTACGAGGTTGTCCATCAAAAATTTTCAGCTGAGGCCATGGCAGCCAAGGTGATCTTGGAGTATGAACGTATTGCCCAGCTTAAGAACATCAAGCTGACAGCCTGAATGATTCATGAATAATGCCGATGCGAATGATTACGAAAACAACTCAAGGATTTTCGCTTTAAAGGCAGACAGTGTCTGTGTTTCGGCATGAAAAAACAGACCGGATTAGTACCTAAAACACTTATTCTGCTAGCCATATTTACCGTCGGAGTCTGTCTGCACATCTCTCTCATTAAAAAACCAGACAATTATCAGGTTTATGTGAATGCAGCCGAAAACATTTTCTATAAACAAAACCTATATGCCAAGTATGGGATACTGGATTATTTCAAATACAGCCCTCTAGCCGCGTTAATGATCGTCCCCTTTTCTCTGCTTATCGACGAAGTGGGCATGTTTCTGTTACTTTTCTTACAGTACTGGCTGTTCTTTTGGGGATTTTGGAGGTGGACAAAATCTGCAGGTTTCCGCCTGGATCAATCATCCATCATGATGTTCTTGGCTTTTATATCTATCGTCTCAGATTCCATGCTGGCCGTCCAGATCTGCCAGGTCAATGCGGGCATTTTTGGTCTGATGCTGTTGGCCGCTGCGCAATATTCAGAGGGAAAGCACCTGAGGTCAGGATTATTGCTCTCTTTAGCGACGAACCTGAAAATATTTCCCTTTACACTGGCTTTTTGCTTTTTAGCTGGGTTCAAGAAAAAATTCTGGTTGGCCTTCTGGATCGGACTCGCGTTCTGGTTCTTTTTGCCCGTGTTGTTCATAGGGGGCGATTACAACTTCGAGCTTTTGCGTGAATGGTTCAACCTCATGACCTGGGATCAAACACGAAATCTCGAGATGCTGGATATCGGGAATTTTCTGGATCTCCATTTCGGGATTCCTCAAGCCGTTCGTAATCCCATGGCTGTATTGTTTGGTCTTTTGATCGGTGGGGCCACTCTCTATCTTTTCCGTAAAGGCAGGACAGAGCTGATCAACCGATTCTTTGTCCCTGTCAATGGCCTGTATATCCTTCTTTTTTCTTATCTCAGCGAATCTGCCACATCAATACTCGCCACCCCGGCAATTTTTTTGATCGCTATGGAAGCGCTCAAAGAGAAAAAACGGGCCTGGCGGTATTGGATCCTCTGGATACTGGCGCTGCTTCTCATCCCCGTGTTTTATTCGGACCTGGTGCCAAGATCATGGTCCTTGTGGGCCCGGGGCTTTCACCTTAAAACAGTCGGTTACGTCTATATTTCGATCGTCATCGGCTTCTTGTTCGCCAAGCTCTATAAAAAAAGCTCCACCGGCAGCCCTTAGTACTGGAACATATATCACCACAATTATAAGTGTCTGCACTTTCCTCTGCTTTATATAGAATCAGGGGAGATGTTTTGAGTGACATAAAGGAAGATTTAGCCTTCGCGAATTGACGCCGAGGGAATCCGACGAAGTCGGGCGTCGAGGACTGTATGAGCACGAGAGGAATTAAGATGTGTGGCAATTTAATATTGAGGCCTCTGATGCAGGATAAAGGTAAACGTGCGCAGATCCGCAGACGCCAAGGAGGTGATGAGGGAATGGCGTTAAAAATCTGACAGGAGCGAAAACATCTCCTCTGATTCTAACTCAAAGTGTACTCAAAATTGTTTTGGTCCGGAGGAACAGGACTAGCTGCCGATCTGCGTTTCATCCTCCCTGATCTTGGGTGCCATGCTAAATCCTGTGAATCCGAAGATGGCAAGGATTATAACAGCGACGTAGTTCATAACAGCCCAGACGAGATAGGAAAATGTCGGGACACCTAAGGTTCCTGTGATGTAAACGCCTGCCATACTCCATGGGATCAGGGGGACGATAATGGCTCCGCTTTCCTCGATGATCCGGGAAAGGTTCTTTGCAGCAAGGCCCTTTTTCTGGTAGATGGGAGCGAGGAGCTCGCCGGGGATGATCATGGATAGATAGGAACTTCCCGTGACCAGCGCAGTGACGATCGATGTGGATATTGTTGTGAGGACGATACTCCAGACTTTGCTGGCAAATTTCATCACCTTATCCAGTATGACTTGGAGCATCCCCGTCCGCTGCATGATCCCCCCGAAACTGAAGGCGGTAAAGGCAACTAGCTGGGTTTCCATCATGCTCATCATGCCGCCCCTCGAGATAAGTTGGTCGACTTGTGCTACACCTGTGTGCGCCTCATACCCCGTGTTCAGCGCGGTCGCGATCTCTGTGATCGAGGCCTTCTGAAAGATGACGGCGAGAATTCCCGCGATAAAAGAAGAAAACAGCATGCCGGGGATGGTGGGTTTTTTGGTGGCGGCAAAGTAGAAGACGACTGCCATCGGAAGGAGAAGGAGGATGTTAAAATTGAAGTTATCCTTGAGCGTCTGCGTGATCAGAATCAAGTCCTCAGACTCGACGTCCCCGCCCCCGTATTTTAGTCCGACAATGAAATACACGAACATCCCGATCAGCCAGGCCGGAGTTGCTGACCACATCATGTGTTTGATGTGATCAAAAAGATTTGAGCCCGCAGCAACAGGAGCCAGGTTCGTGACATCGGAAAAGGGTGACATCTTGTCTCCGAAGTAGGCTCCCGCGACAATAGCTCCAGCCGCAGGTCCTAGGGGGATTCCTAGGCCTATAGCGATACCGATGAATGCAACTCCCAAGGTTCCGATAGTTCCCCAGGATGTCCCCGTCGATATCGAGGTGAGAGAACAGACGAAACAGGCTGTGACCAGAAAGAATTTTGGCGAGATCAGTTTGAGGCCATAGTAGATGACCATGGGGATCGTCCCGCTGGCGATCCAGGCGCCGATCAGAATACCCACACAGAGCATGATCAGAATAGCCGGCATTGCTTTGTGGATGCTGTCGACGATTCCCCTTTCCATATCTTCCCATTTGAAACGCAGGATCAGGCCCATGCATCCAGTGATGAATGCGGCCGCAACAAGAAGGACTTGCGGGCGGATTTTGTACACGCCATAGCCCACGCCCAGAAGTAGGCCCATGGCGATGAGGGGAATGAGAGATACTCCGAAACTCGGCGTTTTTGTTTTTGTTCTCTCATCTTTTTTATTTTCTGTGTTCATAGGTCGTCCTCTAGGCTTTGGATATTTTTAACCATCAGATCGAATAAACCTGAATGGTGTCTCGCCTATCCATCTTCATGCAACAGATCAAGAAAAAGTCCCCTTGACGAGGAGTTCTCCTCCCCACATCATTTTTTGTCCCTTGGCGATCGAGCCGGAAAGATCCCATTTTTCATCGAGAAAAACAAGGTCTGCATCATTCCCCACCTTGATCTTACCTTTGTGCTCGAGCTTGTAAAAGGCCGCTGTGTTTGTGGAAAATAGCCGTGCCGTCTCGGGAATACCTAGAATTTGTTCTTGGATCAGGTACTTGAAGTTTGCCAAGAGGCTTTTCTGTGTAGCAATGGTTAATCCAGCGAGGTTTCCATCTTTATCGAATACGGGGAGGCTTCCATTGGCGTCGGAGCTGATGGTAATGTTGGTGAGAGGAGCATTCTTTTCCTTGCATGTCCGGATGGCTGTGGCCACACTGATGTGGCCTACCTCTGGGGGATCGGGATCGAGGTCTGCTGTGAGATCCATGTATCCGCCCCTTTGGATGAACTGGATAGATTCTTCGAGCAGTTCGGGGTTGCGGTTGCAATGGGTGGGAATAAGCTGTGTGATCGGGATCTCTGTTTCTTCGATCAATCGGAAAAACATCTCGAGGCGTCGGTTCCCATCTCCCAGATGGCAGTGGAATATGCCCGCTTTTCCTCCCAGCATTCCTCCCACACGACACTCTGAGGCGAGGCGGCAAAACTCTTCGAACGTGGGTTGGGAGGAGCGGTGGTCAGAAACGGCGATCTCGCCCGCTCCGATCACTTTGTCGATAAGTATGATGTCGGAACGAATGCTTCCTGTGAGGGTGACCACTGGAATCTGGTAGGATCCCGAAAAAATGTATGTGGTGATCCCTTCAATCTCAAGTCCGTTCGCTTTGGCCAGCAAAGACTCCATGTGGCGGGTTGTCCCATCCGTGCCTAAACATCCGATCACTGTGGTCACTCCGCTCGTGATGATGTCTTCCACTGTTATCTCAGGAGCACGTGTGGAGGGGCCTCCTTCGCCGCCACCACCCAATATGTGAACATGGCTATCTATGAATCCAGGAAAAACCCGTTTGCCCGAAGCATCCACTTCTGCGATGGGAAATCCATCGACCCTGACCTGTCCTGGTTCACAGATCGCACCGATCTTGCGGTCCAAAATAAGGATGTCTTTTTCACCTAGGGGATCAGGTGCAAAGATCTCTCCGCCTCTCACTAGAGTGACCATCTCTACCTCCTCTAACATGAATTATTCATAAAAGCTGCCGATACTTATCTTCCAAAAACTTTAGATCTATATTATCGGCATTTTTTACCCTTCGGGCGCCGACCCAACCTAACCCACCCATCTCACAACATCGGCTTCATTGTAGCCCGGGTTAGGTTGGGTCGGCTCGCGGTAGTTCACTACAGCTTCGTGGGCCACCTCCTCCACTTTATTGTAAGGGTGGGGCGGGTTGGCCTCGGTCCGTGAATAATCCAGGCTAATAAATGTTAAATTAACACTCTTTAGGTGGTTTTTCAAGAGAGAGCGATAAGGCCTCCTCGTGACATTTTTGGTGAAAGTGTGTTTCTGGCTTATATGCTGACTATTAGGCAAACTAATAAAGCATGCCATCCGGAGATGTAGCATGTATGGCCTTTCGAGAGGGGAGCGGAGCCGAAAAAAGACCGGATTTTCCT
>JBATYS010000134.1:0-4338 GCA_049674205.1 Candidatus Aminicenantaceae bacterium | reverse complement strand
TTTTTAGGGCCGTTCTTGGGATACTTGGTCACAATGCTCAAAGTGCCCCCTTCTTCAGTGACCTCTATCTTGACCAGTCCGGCATACTCTTTCGCCTTGTCCATGGATGAGTGTTTGGAGACCTTGAGCGCATCGATCTTGACTTCCCCTCTATCCCAGGTCTTGACATCGATGTCTCCGGCGATATTACTGAGATAGACTTTTCCATCCTTAGCGAGGGCAACTGTCTTTTCGAATTTCTCCTCGAATTTCTCCTTCGCAATCGATGAGGTCGGGCTTAATCCTAAGATGAGTAAAAAGAAAAACAAGACCGTCAATGATGTTAGTGATTTTTTTAATCGCATATCGTACCTCCCTTTCTCTCCTTATATTGTTTCCTTCGTTTCCCTCTCAGGGGATGAAGTGTCCTTGACAGCCATGATTACGTTGAGCAAATTCGCTTTTTCTTTGTAGGCTGCCAACAAATATTTCCTTGACTCGATGTCGTTCGGATCGGTGAGCACCGCCTGTCTGCAGGCATTGATCGATTGATCGATGAGGTCAAGATTCGTACGGAATACCTCAGCGACTTGAGGATCAAGCTGCTCCTTTTGAGCCATAGCTGCTTCATTCAGGGCCTTTATGGCCAGTTGATAGTGATGCTCGGCTTCTTCAAGCTTCGTCAGCGTGTACTGCTGGTTCTCCAATTCAGGGACGACCGCCTGTCCGGACCAATATCTTGGTCCATAGATGAAGACGAGGCTGAGAAAAACGACCAAAAGGACAGCACTTAGAACATAGCTGAGTCTTGGTATGCTGAACCAACCCTGTTTTTGAGGGGCGAGCGTTAGGACTTCCTGCTCATCAGCAGTCATCTTTTCCTGGATCTTGCCCCAAGTGCTCTCCGGGGGGGAGAATGTGTCCAACTCTTTGGCGCTGCTGGAAATGGTCTGGAAATCCTCCAAGAGTTTCTGGCAAACTGCGCACTGGGCACAATGTTCGTCCAGCTTGGCTTTTTTTGCGGCATCCACTTCGCCGTCTATGTATTCGCTGATCCATTTTTTGGCTGTTAAACATTTCATCGGATCTCTCCTTATAACATCTGTTTCTTTTCAAGGTGTTTTCTGATCTTAATCCGAGCCTTGAAAAGCTGAGATTTTGATGTTCCCACAGAACAGTCCATGATCTGGGCGACCTCTTCGTGTTTGAATCCCTGGATGTCGTGGAGCATGAACACCGACTTCAACCGGGGAGAGAGGCCCTGAATAGCCTCATCCAGAGTTTTGTTCATCATATCTTCTGGCCTGTGAGAATTTTTGTGGGATATATACTCTTCCGCTTTTTCAAACGGAACTTCTTTCTGGAAAACTCTCTTATGAGTCCTCAGATAGCTCAAGCATGTATTCACCGCTACCCGATAGAGCCACCCCACAAAGGTATTATCATTATCGAGAGTGTGAAGGTTGGAAAAGACCTTCACAAAGATATCCTGAAGAAGGTCTTCGGCTACAGCGTGGTTTCGCGTATATCTTAAGGCCAGACTGTAGAGGGAAGACTTGAAGTGATCGTAGATGGCACCCATTGCCTGCGTGTCTCCGGTGCGGCTTCGCTCGAGCCATTCGAGGAGGAGTTCCGCACGCGCAGAGGCGGCTGATTCCAAGTTTTTCTGGCGTTGATCTTCGCTCATAACTCGACCCGTCCTGTTTGCGCCTATTGTAACACATACAACCTCTTCAATGCTTCGCAGGCTTTGTGTGTGGTGAGTTATGTGATAATCCATCTTTTTCCCTCGTACATATAGATGAATCAAGGGCCAGAAAGGTTGCCTATCTGTAAAATTTTTTAGGAAAATGTCAAAATTGTATATCAAGTGGATTTTTACGGTCCAATAGGGGGAGGATTAGGTACTCCAATATTATATTTTATTAATTTTCTTGTCTCTAAATATTAATTATTTTAATTACATACTTGACTTATTTAATATTTAGGCTTATATTAATTAAGAAACTTAATTCAAGAAGGAAAAAATGACACAAGATTGGCAAGAATTGACAAAAATCAGCCGTGGCGGCCCTCTGCTTGTCGAACGCGTGAGGCTTTTGGAGAGCGATATCGCCTTAGAAGGAAGTTTCGAGCTACCCCCTCTCGCCCGTTTAACTCTCGAAGATCAGATATTTATCACCGCTTTTGTCCGAAGCCATGGTTCAATCAAAGACATGGAAGAGCTTTTCGGTATAAGTTACCCCACAGTGAAGAATCGCCTGAACCGTATTTCGCATCAGCTAGAGTTTGTGGACATCAATCCACCCCTCCCCCAAGGCGAGATCCTCGAGCAACTGGAGAGAGGTGAGCTGAGTGTGGATGAAGCCGTTAAAAAATTAAGAGGAGAACAATGATCCCCATGTTTTTTCTGTGCTTTGGGCTATGTCTGGACTCAGGATCCATATCGAAGACAAAGACAAAAGAATACAATTTATTGCCGTTTAATGGAGGCTTATCATGAAGGAAGAACGACGAAAAATACTGGACATGCTGGCCGAAGGAAAGATCAGCGTGGATGAGGCCGAAAGATTGCTCGCTGCGATCTCGGGTGACGAGTCCGGTCAGAAACAGAGTGCTGAGGAATCTCTGACAGGTAAAAAATCCAGCTTGAAATATCTGAGAGTGGTGGTTGAGCCCGGATCAGAGTGTGGTGGCGAGAAGGTGAACATCCGTGTCCCCTTAAAACTTATTCGAGCTGGGCTCAAGTGGGCGGCATTTATGCCCAAACACGTCCAGGGCAGGGTGCATGAAGCTCTGCATGAAAAGGGCATCAGTATGGATTTTTCCAGCATTAAACCCGAAGACCTTGAAGAGCTTGTCACAAACCTGAATGACCTCACGATCGATGTGGAAGGGAAAGAAACCGTCAAGATCTTCTGTGAATAAAAGGGGACTGTCACCTTTTTCCAGGGGTAAACATAAAAGGGGACAGTCCCCTTTTTTATGTAGGGATCGTTTCCCAAACGGTCCTCCATGCGGTCCGTTCGGGGAACAGACCCTACATCCAGAAGTTTTAAGGTGACGCTTAATAGAAATGCGGATCAGTTCGGGCCCCAGCGCATGAGTACAGGAGGAATAAGGGAAAGCAGAGCAAAAATCACCCAAATCACAAGAAGAGGAATCAACCATTTGGCCCATTTTTCCCATCGTAACCTGGCAAGCCCCAAAACACCCATCGTAACACCAGAGGTTGGCAACACTGGATTGATGTATTCGGCTAGCTGGAAGGCAAAAACAGTGGTCTGTCGAGTTATGCCCACCAGGTCCCCCAGGGGTGCCATGATGGGCATGGTGAGAGCAGCTTGAGCTGTGCCCGAATGAAGGAAGAAATTGATAATGCACTGACACCCAAACATCAACTGTGCGGAGATGATCGGATGGAAATTCTTTATGGCACCGGACATCGAATACAGGACCGTATCCAGAATCTTTCCATCCATTGCCACAACAAGAATGGCTCTTGCACAACCGATGATCAGCGCAGCATTAATCATATCCTTGGCTCCACTAGCAAAAGAGGTAGCCAATTCTTCAGAGCTCAGCCGTCCCAGAATTCCGCTCAAAATGCCTAAAGCCAAAAAAAGGCCTGCAATCTCATTGATGAACCACTGGTATTTCAAGATGCCAAAAACCATGACAGCTATACCGAATAGGAAAAGGAACAGGATGTGCTTGTGGGTCCCTCGGAGTTCGACTTTTTCATCGGATTGGGCATCGAGGTCGAGCTCCTCTCTTTTCTTTAAGTCATCTTCATATGTGGGACTGATCTTGGGATTTTTCTGCACGCGGTTTGCATATCTCATGACAAGAATGATAACAATAGCTGTGCCGATCGCCCAGATGATCAACCTATACGCCACTCCTGAATACAAAGGCAGACCGGCGATTCCTTGGGCAATCCCCACTGTAAAAGGATTGAAGAAAGCACCGGCAAAACCCGCCGCTGCACCCAAAAAAGGAATGGAAACGCCAACAATCGTGTCATAGCCAAGGGATAAAGCCAGGGGGACAAAAATCAGGACAAAAGGCATGGTCTCTTCGCACATCCCGAAGATCGCACCAGCGAGTGAAAAGACAAGCATGGTGACGGGAATGAGCAGGGCCCGCATGGCTTTGCTCTTTCTGAATTTCAGGGCCAGATTGTGAATAAAAGCCGTGATGGCACCCGTTTTATCGATGACGGCAAAAGCTCCCCCGACAACAAGCACAAAAACGATGATGTACGCGGCTTCGACAAAACCCTTGATCGGCGATACAAAAAGTGCTCCCAACCCCTGTGGCCGGCTTTCCACAAACTGAAAAGATCCCTCCACCGGG
>JBATYS010000133.1:0-7902 GCA_049674205.1 Candidatus Aminicenantaceae bacterium | reverse complement strand
ACTTATCGAAGACGCGATAGTCGACACAAAATCTCATTCATTTTTCCCCAGCATGTTTTTGGCCGTGCTCACGATGAGTTCCCATGCCTGGCAGACGTGACGCTCCTCTGTTGTCCGTGAACCGATTGCCATACGCAGCACGAATTTCCCCTTAAGAGTTGTCTGTGTCAACAGGGCTTTCCCACTCAGATTGATTCTCTCGATCAACTCTTTATTCAGAGCGTTCAACTCCTCCTCGCTCCCGCCATTATTCACCCGAAAACAGACCAAACTCAGAGGCACCGGCGCCATGATCTCGAATAATTCATGTTCTTCAACCCATCCTTTGAACAACTCGGCCAGACGGATATGCTCCCTCACGACCCTCTGGAGCCCCTCGATACCATAAGACCTGATCACGAACCAGAGTTTAAGGGCCCGGAATCGTCGCCCCAGCTGGATACCCCAGTCGCGGTAGTTCTTGACGAGCGCATCCACACCTGTCTTCAGATACTCAGGATGTATCTCGAATGTCCTGATCAAGCTTCCAGAGTCTTTCACGAAATGTGCCGAACAATCAAAATTGGTCAGCATCCACTTATGCGGATTGAAGCTGAAGGAGTCCACATACTCCATTCCATCCAGCATCCATTTTTTTTCGGGCAGGATCGCGGCTGTTCCGGCATACGCGGCATCCACATGCATATACACTCCGTGTGATCGACAAATTTCACCAATGGGTCTGAGAGGATCTATTCCGGAAGAAGAGGTCGTTCCCACAGTAGCAACCACACATGCCGGTTTCAACTCCCTTTTTTTATCTGCAACAATGGCTGCTTCCAACCGGGCAGGAATGATTGCAAAATTTTCATCCACCGGGATCCTCCGTATGTTGTCCTTACCATACCCGGCGATCTTTGCTCCCTTTTCGACGCTGGAATGAGCCTCCTCAGACACATAAACAAAAAGTTTTTCGTGAATTCCTTCCCGGTTGGTTTTAAAGCCTGTCGCCTTTTCTCTTGCTGTGAGGAGAGCGACCAAGGTTGTTGTGGATGCCGTATCCTGGATAACACCTTCCATTCCTTCGGGAAGACCGAGCATTCGCCGCAGCCAATCCAGCACTCTTTCTTCCAGCTCAGCTGCGGCGGGGGATGTCTCCCATATCATGCACTGAGCTCCCATCCCCGCTGTCAGCAACTCCGCAAGCACTGAAGGCGGGCTGTTGTTAGCCGGGAAATAGGCAAACCAGGATGGATGCTGCCAGTGTGTCATCCCCGGAAGGATGATCTCCTGGAAATCCTTGAAGATGTCTTCCATGGACTCCCCCATAACCGGCGCGTTGTCGGGAAGTCGGTTGATAATCTCTCCGGGTTTGATCTGGGCTCTCACGGGGTACTCTTCGACCGAATCCAAATAATCCACGACCCAGTCCACAAATTCATGGCCAAACTTTCGGAATGTCTCTTTATCCATTTTTGGACTCCTTCCTTTCGCTCTTCATCATAACAGACACCTGGTTCATATTAATCCTATCGCCTTCTTTTGATTTGGCTAAAGGCTTTCATTTTTTTTATAAGCATGTCCGTGCTCTGGCTTATTCTAAAGAAATGGAAAAGTGGAGTCAAAACCATCGGAATTTTCATTAGGCAAGAAAAAGCGAAAAAAGCCTGTTTTTAGGGTAAAAATCATGTAATTAATCACCCTCATTTTAAAATATAAAGTTTTTTTATTTTTTTGTTGCAATAGGTGTTTATTCTGTGGTATAATATTAGAAAGTTCACAAAAGGGACAAAAAATTCAAAGAAAAACGAATGTTTTTTTCTACTCCATTTGATATCAATAACTTAAAATCCAAATGAGCTTTTTTTAAGAAAAAACAGGTATAACAGATATAAATCAATTCTATGTTTTAACGCTTTTAACGGCCTGTTTCTCGGGTTTTTTCATTTTTTCAGCAAAACAGCCAGGAAATCTGTAAAAAACAGCAACTTTTTTTTCATTTTCCACGTATATATAAGTGAAATGGCAAAAATGAGAGAAACAAGAGTTTATGAAACCCGCAAATCCCTCCTTTTTACCCCTCCTTTTTTTGAAGGATTTAAGATAGATCCCCTAATCATTTAATCCATCCCCTTGAGGCTACCGATTTTCCGTAGGAAGATCGGTAGCTTCCTACCTTTTCTAACTTCTTGACAAAGAGGGATATTGGGGCAATAATTTTCCTGCCTGAAAGGTCCTCTCGAACTTTCCGAGGTAAAAGGTGAGAGAAATATTGCCTAAATGTCTTTTTTCCGCCCTATTTGGTTTATGTGTCGGGGTATTTTGTCTAATCCTGCCCGGCTGCACTCAGGATTCAGCCCAGAAATCGGAAATATCTCCATCTGATCCTGGTCAGACGATAGTGGAAGCGAGGCGAATCATCTGCGCAGCTCCGAGTGTGACCGAGATCGTATTCGCGCTCGGAATAGGTGAGAGAGTCGTGGGTGTCAGCGCTTTTAGCACGTTTCCTCCAGAAGCCCGGACAATCCCTCAGATAGGCGGATTGATCAATCCGAACAAAGAGAAGATCACGGTTCTCCAACCGGATCTCTTGATCATCCAAGGGCAGAACGAATCCCTCTCCAGATTTTGTGAAGAACATGAGATTCGATTCCTTTCCATCGAGATCAACACTCTGGAGGATATCTGGACCGCCATCCACACGATCGGTCAGACACTCGGGGCCGAGAATAAGGCCATTGCTCTCATCCAAAAAATCAAAGACGATCTTCAGGATATAAAAGAGATAATCCACGATCGTCCTCTTAAAAAGGTCTTTCTCACACTCGGTCACACACCGGGAGACCTCACAGGTCTGATGACGACCGGACCCGGGACGTTCTTGCATGAACTGGTCTCTACAGCAGGCGGCAAAAACATATTTTCGGATGCGTCTGGCCTCTACCCACAGATCTCCAAGGAATCTCTGGTCAAACGCCAGCCCGAAGTTATCATAGAAGCTATCCCCGGAGGGATACCGGAGGAAAAGCTTAAACTTCTTGAGAAAGACTGGTCACAACTGCCCATGCTTCCAGCAGTAAAGTCTGGAAACATCCACTTTCTCACAGAGGATTTTCTTCTGATCCCGGGTGTGCGTATTTCTCAGACCGTTCGTCGCTTTGCAGAAATTATCCATCCTGAAGCCTTTCAAGGAATATCCGATGCTTGAGCTCAAAAACATTCAGCATGGGTTTCCAGAATCAGATTGGACCCTTCGTATTTCCTCCCTAGAGCTCTTTTCTGGCGAGATTTTCAGCATCATCGGCCCCAATGGCTCTGGGAAAAGCACTCTGCTACGCATCGCATCCGGTGTTTTAAAGCCGCTTGGGGGAACGATCCTGCTGAACGGCAAAAACATGTTTGAGCTCAAGAGGCGCACTATCGCAAGATCTCTTGGATATCTGCCCCAGGAAACAGTCAGCCTTTACGATTTCACTGTCGAGGAGGTCGTCCGGATGGGCCGCTATCCACACACCCAAGGCTTCGGGACTCTCGAAAATAACGACAGGGCTGTCGTCCAAGAATGCCTCGCCCTCACCGAAATGACATCCCTCAAAGAGCGCCCTCTTTCCCGGCTATCAGGAGGTGAGAAGAAACGTGCATTTCTCGCCTCTGTACTCGCACAGAAACCGGAGATACTGCTTCTTGACGAGCCGACCAGCGCACTGGATGTCCACCACCAGGTCCAATTCTTCCGGCTCCTCCAGAGTCTTTCTAGAGATGGGATGGGAGTAGCGGTGGTCACGCACGATATCAACCTGGCATCCCTCTTCAGCGACAGATTGATGATTCTATCGGGAGGAGAGCCTGTTGTCTCCGGGCCACCCGCTGAAGTACTTACCGCATCGACGGTCCATGCCGTCTACGGAGAAGATATCCTCATGGGTTTTCATCCAGAAACGGGGAATCCTACGATCCTCCCTAAATTGGTGACGGAGAAAAAGAGTGAAGGGTAAAACCATCGTTCTTTATGGCCTCATATTCCTCGCTGTGGCTGCCATAACACCATGGTTCGGTGCGGAAACCCTTAACCACACACGTGTATGGAGCTATCTTCAAGGGGAATCAAACGTGGATGGAGATATCTTCTGGCTCCAACGTATCCCCAGGGTGATCCTGGCTCTCTTGGCTGGAGGGACTTTGGCCCTCGTCGGAGCTTCCTTCCAAGTGCTTTTCCGGAATCCTCTTGTCGAACCCTACACCCTCGGCATGAGTGGCGGGGCGGCTCTGGGAGCATTCCTTGCCATTTCCCTGCCTGCCCTCTGGATCGGTTGGGGCCCATTCAGCTCCATTCAGTTCCTCGCCATCCTGGGGGCTTCCGCCAGTTTGGCTCTCATCTATGCCCTGTCTCGAAGGCCACAGGGGATGTCTGTGTACACCCTCCTGCTTGCAGGAGTGACCATCAGCATCATCTGTGGCGGAACGATCCTTTTTCTCAGCTACCTTGCAAGTCCTCATGTCCTGGTTCTCTACCATAGATGGATGATGGGGGGGATCGATGTTGTCGGCTATAGAGATTTTCTCTCTCTCAGCCCTCTTCTCGTCCCGGGCCTCATACTCCTGCTCTATCACGCAAACGCCCTCAACCAGATCTCACTGGGTGAAGAGATGGCCCTCGGTCACGGTGTAGATGTCAAGCGAGTCCAAAGACACATTTTCGCCGGAGGCGGACTCGCGACTGCCGCTGTGGTCTCTTTTGTCGGACCGATCGGTTTTATCGGCTTGATCATCCCTCATGCTGTCAGGCGCCTCAGCGGCTTCGACCAGCGGACAGTCCTCCCGTGCTCTTTTCTTCTCGGGGGAGCGGCCCTGGCTCTGTGTGACACGATCGCGAGAACCATTCTCTCCCCCACAGAGCTTCCTGTGGGAATCATCACTGCCATCCTCGGCGGCCCTCTATTCATTTACTTACTCGTAACGCTCCGTTGGAGATAATCCTGAATTATTTATAAAAAATGCTGACAAATTTATATTCAAAATCTTATATGAAAAAATCAAGGTGAAAATATTTCCTATCTAACCAAAGTCCTTGACAAACTTTGGGTCAGGTGAGAATATACAGTCTCTCAATTTCTTTGAAAACTGAGTTCTTGGGTTTAAGGTGCAGGGAAGTCCGTGAGATGCGGACGCAGCCCCCGCTACTGTAATCGGGGACAACTTCCAGAAAACGCCACTGTCCTCCTTGAGAGGATGGGAAGGCTTGGAAGAAGGATGATCCGAGAGTCAGGAAACCTCCCTTGAGCCCCAAGACCCATCTTCGGGTGGAAGATTGGGTGATTTTTTTTTGCTCGACACTGCTGACGAAAACAGTTTGAAACCGCGGGGGAAACTCACAGGAGGAAACTCTATGTGCAAAAGAATTTGCAGAACTTTAATGATCGTAGCATTTTTGTGTTTCCATCTCTATTCGCAAGATTCTCAAGAAACGGATGCCCGTCCTCAAGAAAAGCAGGACTCTCTCCAGCATGAAGTTGTTGTCACGGCCAACCGTGTAGAGACATCCATAAAAGAGGTCGCAAGTTCGGTGACTATCATTACACGAGAACAGCTTGCAAAAACAGGAAAATCCAGGGTTTCTGAAGCGCTCGAAGAAGCGCTCGGAATGTCATCAACACAAAATGGCCCGCCAGGCTCGCAGGCCACAGTTTTCATCCGGGGCGCGAATGCCGAACACACCCTGGTCATGATCGACGGCACCGAAGTCAACGACCCTATAACACCAACCCGCTCCTTTGATATGAGCCTCCTTCTTGTTGATAACATCGACCGCATTGAGATCCTGCGTGGTCCACAGAGCACACTGTACGGCTCGGATGCCATGGGGGGAGTCATCAACATCATCACGCGGCAAGACACGGGCAAGCCCAAAATTCATCTTTCCGGACATGGCGGTTCTTACGGCACTTATTCTGGGATTGCGGAGGTCAGCGGGAGCACATCTACTGTCCGGTACTCAGCGGCAGCCGCCCTCTTTGATACGGACGGCTTTTCTGCCGCCAGCACCAAGTACAAAGGAAACAAAGAAGCAGACGGTCATAGGAATCTCACTCTCTCAGGAAGGGTCGGGTTTGACCTAGCGGCAAACTTGAGCCTTGATTTTTCTGCCCGGCGCATCGATACAGAAACGGATTTGGACAACTCGGGAGGGGACTGGGGAGACGATCCGAACCATGTCCAGCAGTACGGCTCTCTGTTTCTTATGAGTCAGGCCCGGGGTCTTTTCCTCAGGAATCGATGGGAGCAAAAACTACAAGTCTCCGTCGTGGATTACCACCGGACATCCAACAATCCCGTCGATGAGTCCAACCCGTTCCTATCCGAAGAGTCAGAGTTCAAGAGCAAACTGTGGAAGCTCGACTGGCAGAACTCCCTCTTTCTTCACAAAACGAATACGCTGACTTTTGGCGTGGAGCATCAGAGAGAACAGGGAGAATCATGGTACCGGTCAGAGAGCATATTCGGCCCTTATGAAAGCCTATTCCCCCGTCAAGAAGCACACAACACGGGCCTTTATGTCCAGGATCAACTCCGGTTTGATGAGCGATTTTTCTTGACAGCAGGCATCAGGTATGACGATCACAGCTTGACAGAATCATCCACTACATCCCGGATCGCACCGGCATATTTTATCGAACACGCAGGAACAAAGATCAAGGGCACATGGGGCACAGGTTTTAAGGCCCCCTCTCTCTACCAACTCTATGCTCCCGCTACCCTCTATGGACCGGCTGGCAATGAAAATCTAAAACCGGAGAAATCGACAGGTTGGGATCTGGGTGTGGAGCAAAATTTCTTGAACAACACTCTTTTGCTCGGACTCACTTATTTCTCCAACACCTTTGAGGATCTCATCGACTATGACTTCACGCAGGGCTACATCAACATCAGCAAAGCTCACACGCATGGTGCGGAAGTTACGTTTTCTGCACGACCCCTCCCCGATCTTTCTCTCTTCGCCACTTACACCCGAACGGAGGCAAAGAACACAGAGACAGACGAATACCTCCTGAGGCGTCCCAAAGATAAATTCACAGCCAGGTTGGATTGGGGATTTCTGGGCAGGGCGAATATTCATGTTTCCATGATCTATGTCGGGGAGAGAGAGGATCTCTACTGGTTGGATTGGACCCCAACCCCGGTGACTCTCGAGAGCTACACTTTACTCAACGCTGCCGGATTTTATGACGTGTTCGAGTCGCTTGAACTGTTCCTTCGCCTCGACAATATTCTCAATACAGATTACGAAACTATCAAGGGTTATGCGACTGCAGGATTCTCCATCTATGGAGGAATAAAGGCTCATTTCTAAATTTTCTCTAATCCAGGATTGACAGACAACATCAATTTTTCATATTATTGTTGTACAAAACAATGGCTGGCAAAAAACATCAGAAGTTATCTAGCCTGGTTTTCCTGTTTCTCTTTTTATCCGTAACACTGTGTATTAATTTTTTCCATACAGAGAACAGCACCCAAACAAACCATAATTGTCCGGCATGTCATTTCCAAAATTCGACTCTGGCCACAAGCCAGATCAATTTTTTCCATCTTCCGCAGCTTACGCTGTTGGAGATGCTGAAAACATTCGAAACTTTTCACTATAACAGCCTTTGTTTTGTCAATCCTACTTCTCGCTCTCCTCCACAAGTCTAAACCATTCCCTCCCTAACCAAATTTTTATCCTTTTTTCTACGATTTTAACAACTGAGAGGAGGTCAAATGAAGAGACGAATATTACCAGTTTTGATATCTGTTTTCCTCGGAATGAGCTGTCTCTGGAGTCAGCCCTCAGAAGACAATGCCTTCACTCTAGAGCAGTGCGTATCTACTGCCCTTGAGCAAAATCCTCTTATCCTATCCTCACTCCAACAGTACCAGGCATCT
>JBATYS010000132.1:0-3873 GCA_049674205.1 Candidatus Aminicenantaceae bacterium | reverse complement strand
CGAAGTTTCCAGAGTTCTGGCGGAATCGGCTATCCCTCACTCCCCCATAACTCCTATTGAAAATGTTGCAGATCTGCCTTTTGTCGCCTCTTCGGCTCTCAGAACAACCACTCCTGATGGTCGTTCTGTACGCCTTCCTCCTCCGGCAGTTCTCACGGAATATCTCAATTTGCAAAACAAAGAACTTCCCTTTGCTCCGGCCTATGGGGAGCACACGGATGCCATGCTGGCCGAAATTGGGCTTTCCCAAGATGAGATAACTTCGCTTCGAGACCGGGGGATCGTGGCATGAGACGGTATTCCTACCACAAGCCACAGACGATCGAAGATGCCCTCCGGTTGAAAAACGAAAAAACGGGCGCCGTTTACATTGCCGGCGGGACGGATGTGATGGTCCAGATCAAGGATCGGGAGCTCCGGCCATCCGCCATGATTTCACTCCGGAATATTCCAGATCTCGCCCGCATCGAGGTTAATGGAGGGGCCAGGATTGGAGCTCTCACGACGATCGCAGACATCATACGGCACCCAACATTGGGCCAGGCGTTTCCTGTTCTCATGGAAGCAGCCAGAAGGATAGGCAGTGTTCAAATCCGTAACGTTGCGACCATCGGAGGCAATCTCTGCAACTGTTCCCCGTGTGCGGATATGGCACTACCTCTGCTCGTTCTTGAAGCAAAGGTTCGACTTCGGAGCTCTGACACAACACGGGAAGTTTCGATCGAGGATTTCTTCCAAGGACCGGGCGAATCCTGCCTCCTTGCGGATGAAATAATGACTGATATCCTGCTTGATCGCTCAGACGAAAATGCTGTGGCGGTTTTTATGAAGAAAGGTCGCGTGCAGATGGATCTGGCTGTGGCCAGTGTCGCTGCGCTTCTCGATATGGAGGGCGATCTCTGCCGAAAAGCCCGTATTGCAGCCGGTTCGGTGGCCCCGGTTCCCCTGCGCCTCCGAGCCGTCGAGGAAAAACTCGAAGGCTCGATTCTATCAGAAAAAATGATCAGGAAGGCTCAGGAACTCTCTAAAAACAGTGTCTCTCCCATCACCGATATCCGCTCTACGGAAGATTATCGCAGACAGGTCGTGAGCGTGTTTGTGAAACGGAGTTTGGAAAAAGCTCTCACGTGGAGCCAACAATGAGACGCGAGATCTCCTTTTTTCTCAATGGTTCGGAAGTTAAAGTGGCCGCAATGGATCACATGCGTCTTATCGACATTCTCCGCGATACCCTCAACCTCACAGGCACAAAAGAGGGATGTGGTGAAGGTGAGTGTGGCGCGTGTACCGTGATCGTCGACGGACAAGCCGTGAACTCCTGCCTTTATCCCGCCTTCGAGGTAGAGGGGAAGAATGTCGTGACAATCGAAGGACTCCAAGAACCTGAGAACCGGTTGTCTCTCCTCCAGCAGGCTTTTGTAAATTCCGGGGCCATTCAATGCGGTTTTTGCACGCCGGGCATGATCCTCTCCGCAAAGGCTCTGCTCGATTCCAATCCCAACCCGACCGAAGCACAGATCCGGGATGCACTCCAGGGGAATCTCTGCCGGTGTACAGGATATGTGCAGATCATAGAAGCCGTAAAAAAGGCCGCTATCAACATTAGGGATTCCGAATGAACAACTTCAGCCACATCGGGAAAAAAGTCTCTCGCCCGGACGGCGCTGACAAGGCAGCGGGGAGAGCCCTCTACATCCAGGATCTCACCAGACCTGGGATGCTCTACGGTAAGATAAAATTCAGCGAGTTCCCTCATGCCCGCATAAAAAATATCGACACATCAAAAGCCGAACGTCTGCCGGGCGTAAAGGCCGTGATCACTGCATACAACACTCCCGAGATCCGGATCGGCTTTCTAAGAGACAACTTCGCTCTCAAGAAAGATAAAGTGCGTCAATACAGAGACGAAGTTGCTGCCGTGGCCGCCATCGACCCTGAGATCGCAGATGAAGCCGCAGACCAAATCGCAGTCGAGTATGAACCCCTTCCAGGCATTTTCTCACCCGAGGAGGCTATGAAGGAGGGTGCCCCTCTCATCCATGAAGTCGATCCCCGGGGTCGTGAACGAACAAACAATACTCTTCCGTTGCGATTCCATCACGAATCCGGAGACATAGAGTCGGGGAAGCAAGCAGCTAAATTTATCGTCCAAGGCCAATACTCGACCCCTCTTGTTCAGCAGAGCTGTATGGGGACCGCAGGGTGTATCGCTGAGTTCGACATGAACAACAACCTCACCCTTTGGGCCAAAACACAGATCCCCTTCTTGGCCCAGCGTGATTTCAACAGGGCGCTCAACGACATGGGACTCCGGGGAAAGAACACGCGGATAATTATCCCCGCACTGGGCGGTAGTTTCGGGACAGGACTGGACACGCATGCGTACGAATACATCGCCATTCTTCTCGCTTACAGAACGGGCCATCCTGTTAAAATCCTCTACACGAGAGACGAAGAGTTCGGCTTCCTCTCTCCACGGCAATCCTCACAAACAAAGATCAACCAGGGCTGCGACGCAAAGGGGAAGCTCACCTTCCGGTCTGTAGAGGTCCTGCAGGACAATGGGGCATACACATCCTGGGGGGCAACATATCCATCTGTAATGATGTTGCCGGCAACGTCCCTCTACCGTGTGCCCAATGTCTATTTTGATGCCAAGCTCGTCTACACCAATAATACCTACTGCCAGGCCATGCGCGGCTATGGCAATCCTGAACACTGCTGGGCCCTGGAAAGCAACATAGACGAACTCGCCGAACAGGCGGATTTTGATCCATATGAATTCCGCCTTATAAACACCAACAAACCCAATGAGACAACGCCCATGGGGCTGAAGATCAGCACGTGTGGCCTGGAGGAAAGCCTAAAAAGCGTGGCCCAAAAGCTGGATTGGGCCAAAAAGCACGGAAAGGGCAAGCAACGGGGAGTCGGGATGGCATCGCTTATCCACGTGGGCGGGGGTGGACGCATCTACCGTTCCGATGCCAGCGGTTTGATCCTTAAGTTGGATGACTTCGGCAACGTGAATGTCTACCACGGTGGAGTGGAAATGGGGCAGGGTCTGCACGCTGTCTTGACGCTGGCAGTGGCCGAATCACTGGGCGTTCGACCGGACAAAGTCTTCATCAACCCGACAGACACGGGCACGTGCCCATGGGATGTGGGAACCCATGCCAGCCGGGGGTCCTTCATGGCAGGGAATACGGCCATCCTCGCTGCTAAAAAACTCCGGAGTCAAATTTTCAGACTGGCTGAAGATGTATTCCCCGAAGAAGTCCATAAGAATCTCAAGAAGCATAAAACAAGAAACCCGGATTACGAGCCCCCTGAATTCGATGTCCGGGAAGCAGCGACAGAAGAGCGTTTTGAGCTCAAAGATGGCTTCATTTTTCTCAAGGACGCTCCTGATGAACCATGGTTGCGGCTGGAATTGGGCCGATTTCTTCGGACCATCCACTTCCGCGATCAGGGCCAGATGTTGACCGCAGAAGTGTTCTATGACCCTCCTAACGAACGCCCGGACTTTGAAAAAGGATTGGGCAACATTTCGTCCACCTATGTCTTTGGAACCCAGGGAGCGGAGGTTGAAGTGGACACGGAAACCGGGGAGGTAAAAATTCTTCGGATGGCTGCAGCACACGATGTCGGAAAGGTTTTGGACCCAGAAGGACTCAGAGGACAGATCTATGGAGCACTCGCTCAGGGAATAGGATATGCGCTCTACGAAGAGCTTCAAACAAAGAATGGAAAAATCCAAAACACGAATTTTAGAGACTACAAGATCCCGACGATACAGGAGTTGGATTTCCCGATCGATCTCGAGTTTATAGAAACCAATGACAGCTTCGGTCCCTTTGGTGCCAAAGGAGTGGC
>JBATYS010000131.1:0-7194 GCA_049674205.1 Candidatus Aminicenantaceae bacterium | reverse complement strand
GGTTTCCCTTTAAGAGAAGGGTTTAGGAGTTCTTCCACCGCCGCAAAAAAAGCATCGATATCGATGTGGACAATGCATCGTCTGTTCATCTTTTCACGTTTCACATTTCACGTTTTACGTCTTACATTTCACGTCTTAAGTTCTCCGTTTTACGAAAATTAGTATTTGCGAAGAACGCCGATAACTCTTCCCAAAACCCGGAGTTCCTTGACTCTGACCGGTTCAAACTCCGGATTTTCCGGGACGAGGAAAACACTCCCGTTCTCTATCCTCAGCCTTTTCAGAGTGACAGAGCCGTCATCCAGATAGGCCACGACCATCTCCCCGGAGTTGGCGGAGTTCGTTCTCTCGACAAGCACCCGGTCTCCGTCATCGATGTAGGCATCCACCATGCTCTTGCCGTCCACCTGGATGCAGAAGATATTGCCTCTCTTCCGGCCCACCATCCAGTCCGGAACATCCACCGCCTCTCCCGAAAGGTCAAAGGACTCTCTCGGATAACCGGCAGGCACTAACCCCACCAGAGGCACCTTGACTTGCGCCCCCACAGAAGAGGGAAAACCTTGAAGACTGATCTCCCCTTTGTCTCGCGTCAAATACCCTTTTTTTTCCAGGCTCAGGATGTGTTTGAAAACGGCTGAAGGATTGGCGATGTTCAACAGCTCTCCCAACTGGCGTATCGTGGGAGAATAGCCATTGGCAAGAACAAAATCTTCGATGATCTTCAAGACCTTCTCTTGTTTTTCCGTTAGCCTTTTCCGTATTTTGTTTACCATTTTGTTCACCTTTTATAAAATACGCACTCCGTTCCCCTTTGTCAAGCCCTTTTTTTGTTCTTTCCGCTATTGACAACACCCATTAATCCTGACTTATAATATCCACACTATCCAATTCAGGAGGAAGTAATGAAAGCTAAAATTTTGATCATAGCTCTGGTTTTAATCCTTGTAGCCCCATTGATGGCACAGGATGAAGGCATTCAGGAAGGAGTCATCCATAAACAATTTCAGGATGATAATCCCCCGGTTTCTATCCAAGTGGCCAAGGGGGACAAGACTGGGGTTATATTAAATGGTGCCTTTGTAACAGACGGAACTGATGTCGAAGACCCAAGCGAAATAAATTGGATCAAATATTCGGATGCAGACGACCTTTACTTTTGGGTAAATTTTACCGCATTATTTACAACCAAAGTGCGTTTTCACCTTTTAATATCCGGCCCCGAATTTTATTCTTACACATCACAAAACTGGATCGATGCCAAGTATAAAACCAGCTCATACTGGTATAAATGGGGAAACAAATCAGAATTTCTTTCAAAAAAAGGTGTATACAAATTGATCATTATCGCAGAGCAGGAAAAAGCTTATGGTGGAGAAAACTGTGTCGCCATAGGCACCTTCAGAGTGTACTAAGAAGAATCAATTGAGGTTGGGCCGAGCTTGGATCAGATTTAGATTTTAAATTCTGAGCGACGGTTTAATAGCAACCTGATAACTTATAACCGCTGCAACTTGCAGAAAATTATGCAATAGCTCCATTCACACAAAATTCCATAATTTATCGACTTTGATGGATCTTAAGGATCAATCGGAGATGCTCCGGACAGATTCGAACTGCCGACCTACTGATTCGTAGTCAGTGGGCCGACATCTCGTAAGTATATTAATATCAACTAATTACGTCTTTTTAAAATTCCCCTTTTGACCAAATCTAGACTACTTTTCTCTCTTTTTAATTGAATAATCATTATGTGAGGAAGCTCAGAGAAGATTTTATGCCTAAAAAGTCTCTTATTCAAATTATCAGCACTGGCGAAAGAGTAATTATTTTCCGTTGGTACCTTCCGCTTGAGTTCCTCGAAAAAGTTCAAGATGACACCCCCCTTCATTTTCTTCTCTCTCTACTTTTTGACGACAAAAAGAAATCGCTGACCGTCGGGATTTATATCGTAGGACACCCTATTCATATAGGAAGGGTTGTGTTTTGAAAACTCAAAACCATCCGGTTCTTTGAAGACAACAGTCTCTCTACCTAGCTCCAAGCCCTCGCCTGTTTTCACATCAATAGAAAGAAGTGCGGTTCCGTCTTTGTTCATATAAAAAAGCTCCCTCCCTTCAGATGACCACGCCGGTTCCGCTCCGCCTGTAAGTGAGACTTTTTCCCGGACGTTGCCATCCATACTTCGAATATAAACTTCGGGCAAGCCCTCCTGATCTGAGACGTAGGCCATCCATTGACCATCTGGTGAGAGGTTTCCCATTCTTTCGTTAATGTCGTCATATGTCAATAAAACAGCTTTTCGTTCAGAATCATCCATGGATATGCCAATAATACGTGTCTTATCGTATGGCATGCGTTCGGTGCAAATAAGGTGCCGCCCATCCCGCGACCAAGAGTTCACAGAGCAACTGTAATTACTTGAAATGACCTTCTTTGCAGCAATTTTGCTCGCAATATCTATTAGGAAGGGACTCCCAAGTCCACCATGATCTAAGGTGACTACAAGTTGAGAACCGTCTGAGCCTGTCACGGTCAGGGTTTCCAAATCGAAGGGCACTGCAAATATTGTGCCCTCACGACCAAAGAGCAAATGGCCTGAGGGGGCATACTCAACAAAATAAGCATTTTCAAGCACAAGATGTCTTTGGTTCTTATCATGATTAAATTCCAGAGCTTCAATTTGAGTATTCCTGTAGGTCTCTTTACTAACAGTGAAAAGAACCCCACGTTTGTCCGGAAGAATAAATGGAAATGTGTGTGTAACTTCATTCGCTTCGTCATCCAATATCGATAGGGTTTCGGGATCGGCTCCTGGTGAATGATGGTCCACAGATGTAATGTCAAGACCGCGATGGATTCGTGCACCCAAGCCGTGATTCAATGCGACGGATTGCTATCCCGTCCTCAAAGATGGTAGAATATTTTTCATCCTGCGTGCTCATATCTTAAAAAGAGGAGAACGATGAGAAAAATTCAAATTCTAATTATCACGGCTTTTTTAATGTTTTTATTGTGTGAGTACCCCCTTTCCGCCCAAGTTGGATTAAAAGGCGGTATCAATATTTCAACATTGAGTCAAAAGGGTGCCGATCTGATTTCTGTATCATGGAAATCTGTCACCGGTTTTACTGTGGGGGGGTTCTATGCGTTCAACGTCAATGAATATTTTGCCATTCAGCCGGAGCTGTACTACACAAAAAAAGGTGGAAAACTCGAGGAGAGTATTCTCAGTGTCCTGGCATCAAAGTCTCTTGTCATCCATTATCTGGAGCTGCCAATACTCCTTAAGCTCAAATTAACCTCCCAGGGAAGTATAAGCCCGAATTTATTTGTTGGCCCTTATGTATCGCTCAAGCTAAGCGACAAGGGTGAAATCAAAGCCTTAGGTATAAAACTTGAAGAGGAATTGATAAAGGTTAAAAGTTCCGACTTTGGTCTAGTGTTCGGAGGGGGGATCGATTTTAAAGTCAGCAACGCCATTGTTTTCCTTGATATCCGGTACGACCTCGGATTGGTCAATGTTGCTGAGCCTATCCTTGGGATAGAGAATGAAATGAAAAACAGATCATTAATTTTAATGGTTGGTTTTGGGTTTTAAGTAAACCCTCCTGTGAATTATTGAATCTGAAATATAAATATTAAAAGGCAAAATAATTTTCTAGATATTCTTCCATTTATCAGGCATGGCCAATTTTTTCTAATAGGAGGGCATTTTATAATTTGAAGGAGATTCAGTTGTTAAATCCAGTCTACTTGGAAGCTCTTCAGTTACCATGAGTAGCTCATGTTGGGCAACTTGGGGCGGAGGACCTTGGATGGGGTTGGGAAAGAGCTTATTTCACGACGATCTTTATGATGGTACTGCCGGGCAGGGCATCGTCGAGCTTCATCCCGTTCAGGATCGCATGCTCCTCGAGCTTATCCTCGGGCACGCCGAGCGTCTTGAGCGTCTGCCGAAGGCTCCCCTGTCTCGAAGTTTTCCTGACCGCCAGCCGAGCGGCTTTGACGTTGATTTTATTAGAGTCCGTTAATTTTTTAAATCGACTCATGGTCTGGTCAAATACGGAGGAATAGCTATCAAACCGTGCCTGTTCCGTATATCCGAGAAAAACATACACGGTCTTATCTTTCTGGATGAAATAAGACAAGACGCGAATGACCCCTTGCTCCGTTGTGACGTCGGAGGTTATTCGACGAGCCTGCATTCCGTTGACTTGGGTCCTTTCTGATTTTACGACAACGGCTTTGCTTTCTTTGAGGAACGCATCGGCTGCCGCAGAGGGAGTTTTTTCGGGTGCCATTGAGAAGAGGATGATCGCATTCTGTTCCTGATTGAATATCTGCACTTGAGATGCGGTGTTGTTGACCTTCCAGCCCTCAGGGACCGGAAACTGAAATCTGAGTTGAGGGTGATAAAAAATATTGCCTTCGACATAACCCTGGCGCGGATCTTCGCCGAAGACAATTCCATCGATCTGCTTTAAATATTGATCGCGATTTATAGCGAATTGGGTTTGTGGAATTTTGGCCCGCCATTCCTGAGTGTCTCGTTTGATGGCGGCGATTCTATCAGGCGGATTGGGGTGAGTGGAGAACCACCCGGGAAGTCCGCCTTGAGCCTCTCCCGGATTGAGCCGCTCTAATGAGACAAATAAATTTGCCATATGATTGGCGTCGTATCCGGCTTTAGAGGAATATTCGACTCCCAGGGCATCCGCCTGGCGTTCGTCATCTCTACTGAAGCTCAAAAATAGCATACCGACCCCAAATTGAGCTATGCCGGCGTATTTGCGAAACTTTTCTGAAACCATGGCCCCCAGGCCCAATCCTAATTGGGCAACCTGGGCCTGGCTATATTGTTGGGCGCTGTGACGCGCGGCAATGTGGCCGATTTCATGAGCCACGACGCCGGCCAATTCGGCTTCGTCGTTGAGGTAGGCTAATATCCCTCGGGTCAAATAAACATACCCCCCGGGCACGGCAAAAGCGTTAACGACCGGGCTATCCAGCACCTTGATGGAATAATCCAGATTCGGCTGGTGGCTTAAAGCTCCCAATTTTTTTCCAAGGGCGGCTACGTAACGAGCCAGATCGGCATCCTCATATTTGCCGAAGGTTTGTAAAATTTGTGGATCCGACTGCTGTCCCATCGCGAGTTCGTCAGCTGAGGACAGGAGCATGAGTTCCCTTTTACCGGTGACCGGATTTATGGCGCAGGAAACGGCCCAAACCATAAGGACGACGACCATGGCTTTGACAACGGTTTTTGAAACGATTTGTCGATCCATTTTACGACTCCTGGAATAATTCCTCATCAAGGGAATATTGAGAATTTATATACATTTTGTTAAGGACTTTGCTGAGATCTATGAAATTATTATTTTTTTGGCTTAAGAATCGCGGCAACAAGAGATGGGCGAGTTTGATCGTGCTCTTCTTTCGATCCGGGATAACAAGGACGACATAAATCTCCGTGAGCAGGCTGCGGAGCAGTTGCATCTGCTGAAGCTCTTCTTGGTTCGAAGCCGAGAGAACTGCGATAGAATTCGGTTCTACTGGCCTCCGGAGTCTCTCCCTGAAGTCATCCAGTCTTTTGAAGAGTTCAATTTTACTTTCCGGGATCACATTATGTACTGCCGCCTCAAGTCTCTTGGTATTTTGATCATCCCCACTTGAATAAAAAAGTAGCTCCATTGGGATTAAATTTTCCTTTAAAAACGAATCTATGCCATTTCTCTTTATGCCACCTGAATTAAAAGCAAGAAACATGCCAAATTAAAAAAACAGAAAATTCGTTTTTTATTGGGGTGAAAAAATCTTAATAGTGGATTTCGCCTAGAATCGGAAAAAATTTATTCTCTTAAATAGCACTAATTCCAATAAATGAGCACTCATTCTTTGTTTTTTTTGAGGCCATGACCGGCATCATACCGGCCAACGCTCATCAGCGGATCGGTATTTTCTGAGAAGAGTATAGAATCTTGAGCGAGACAAGCAGGAAATCCGGCAAGCTTCGTTGATATCTCCGCCCACAAAAGAGATCAGGTCCTTCAGATACTGTTGCTCTGCTTCAGAAACTGCTGTTTTCCGAATCTCTTTCAATTTGGGAGGCGCTTTGGAAAAGCTCGAGCGTATTTCTGGCTTAGCCTGGCTTGCCGGCTTCTTCGGGAAAGAGTTCCGTGCCACCTGAATACGGATATGTGTCGGAAGGTGTTTGGGGAACAGGATGGGTTCATCTTTTGCCGCAAGCAATGCTTTCTCCAGAGACTGAATCAATTCTCGCACATTGCCGGGCCATTTATATTCGGTCACGACATCCCAGAATTCAGGAGAAGCTCCTTTTGGTGCTATTCCAAACCGCTCGCACAAGTCGTTTATATAAAAAACCGTCAATTTTTTGATGTCTTCGAGAAGTTCTCTCAAGGGGGGCAATTCAATAATAAGAGTCCGGAGCCGAAAGAACAGATCTTCCCGGAATCCTCCCTCCCGGACCGTGTTTTCCAAGTCTCGGTTTGTAGCCGCCACAAGCCTGAAATCGCTCTCGATTTCTTGATGTCCTCCGACGGGACGGAAGCGGTGCTCTTGAATGACCCTGAGGAATCGTTTTTGAATCGAAAACGGCAGCTCTCCGATCTCATCTAAAAAAAGAGTTCCTCCATTGGCTTGCCTGATCAACCCCGCCTCGCTTCGATCGGCTCCGGTGAAAGCTCCCCGCACGTGCCCAAAAAGAACGCTTTCAACAAGCGTCTCGGGAAGCGCCGTGCAATCAACGATTACAAAATTTCTTTTGGTCCGAGAGCTGTTATAATGGACAGCCTTTGCAAAAAGCTCTTTCCCGGTTCCGGTTTCGCCGGTGATGAGAACATTGACGTCGCTGCTGGCGGCCTGGGCCAGAAGTTCCAGACAAGAAGTGATCTTTTGCGAATCTCCGATAAGGCCGTTTCTTTTCAAAACCATCGACGGCTTCCCCGGTTCTCTTTCCGCTCGATATTCCAGAGCCCGGAGAATGGGGAGTTTGATGGCTTCGAACGAAGCCGGCTTTTCCAAATAATCCCAGGCGCCGGTTTTGATGGCGAGTTCGGCCTCATCAGGATCGCCCAGCGCGGTGAGCACGATGATTTCCGGGGAAGATCGGGCGGCTTTGATCTTCGACATGATCTCCAAGCCGTTTCCATCGGGCATCTGGACGTT
>JBATYS010000130.1:0-5948 GCA_049674205.1 Candidatus Aminicenantaceae bacterium | reverse complement strand
CGTGGAACTCGCCGGGGTAGACCACCAGCTCGGTGATCCTGCCGAGCCTCTTGAGCGCCATGTAGAGCTGCTCGGAGTTAATGACCGGGACGTTCCAGTCCTTTTCTCCGCACAGGATCAGCGTCGGTGTTGTGATGTTCTCCACCCGGTTGAAGGGCTCCATTTCCTCCCACATCTCGCGGTTCTCCCACGGCAGACCGAGCTCGAACTCCCACCAACGCTGGTACTGGTCGTGGCCGTAGTTGGAAATGTAGATGAAGGTGCTGGCACCGGTGCAGGCCCCCTTGAACCGGTCGGTCCTGGTGATCACGTGGTTGGTCAGCTCGCCGCCGTACGACCAGCCGCAGACCCCGAGCCGGTCGGGGTCGCCGTATCCCCTTGCGATCACGTCGTCGACCGCCGCCATCACGTCCTCTTCGGCGATCCCTTTCAAGTCCTGCCAGGTGGCCATGCAGAAGTCCTGGCCATAGCCGGTGGAGCCGCGCGGGTTGGGCATCGCCACCACGTAGCCCGCAGCCGCGAAGAGCTGGCCTTCGAAACTGAAGCTGTGGTCGTACTGGGATTGGGGCCCGCCGTGGATTCTGAGCACCACCGGGTACCGGAAGCTCGGATCGAAGCCCGGCGGCTTGATGATGAAGCCTTCGATTGCGGTGCCGTCCCCGCTGGGGAACTGGACATGCTCCACCTCCCCCAGCTGAAGACCGGCGAGCAGCTTGGCGTTGGTATGGGTCAGCTGCCGCAGATCGTCTCCCTTCAGTATAAAGACTTGGGCCGGCAGCTGCGGCCGTGAGACAAGTGCTGCGATCAGGCCTTTGGGGCCTTTCCTGTAGCTATACACTGCACTCTCTCCGCCGATCAGGACCTCGGGATTGCCTCCCTTCGACGGAATCCAGACCAGACGGGACTCAGCACTGTCCTCGAGCACGAAGAAGATCGACCGTCCGTCAGCTGAAAAGCGGGGGGAGTAGATATTGCGGTCGAGCTCGCGCGTCAGGATCCGGGAGCTGCCACCCCCCGCTGGGGTCACCGCCAGGTGGCGGGTCGCATAGAGCATAGCCGCAGTGTCGGGGGCCGACCGATGCACGATTTTGCTGCCGTCCGGAGACCAGGCGGGCGACGAATCCGGGCCCGGGTCGGAAGTGACCTGAATCAGTGTCCTGCCCTTGTCGGGATTGTCCGCCGCCACCACCCAGATGTCGGTGTTGTAGTTGCTGTCCGGCTCAGCAGTGCGGTTACTAGTGAATGCGATTTTCTTGCCGTCTGGCGACCACACCGGATCGGAATCGTCATAGTCTCCCGATGTGATCTGCGAGGTCGTTTTCGACTTCACATCGAAAACATAAAGATGAGTACGCAGGCGGTCGAGATAGCCAACATAGTCGGCCTTGAACTGGAGGCGGTCGATCACCCACGGCGGCCTGGTCTTTTTTTTCTCCTTGCCGCTCTTTTTTGCCTCCACGTCCTCGTGTCGCGGATCCTTGAGCACAAGCACCATCCGCGCGCTATCGGGCGACCACTCGTAGGAGCGGACGCCCTGCAAGATGTCGGTCATCTGCTGTGAGTCACCGCCCTCGCGGAACAAGGTCCAGACCTGGGTCTTACCTTCCTTGGCCGCCGACAGAAACGCCAGATAACGACCGTCTGGGCTCCAACGCGGCCGCCATGCACTCTTGCCCTTGGCGGTCATAGGAACTGCATCGCCGCCATCGATGGGCGACATCCAGATCCGAGTCTCTGAGGTCTCCTTCTCTAAGTCGGTGGTGGAGATCGTGTAGGCCACCAACCTGCCGTCCGGACTGATCTGCGGATCACCCACTTCACGGAACCGGAAGTAGTCGTCGACCTTCATCGGTCGTGGAGGTGTATCGGTTGCACCGACTGATGGTGCGATAACAATGACGATACCGATGATACCGACTATGACGAGCAGATGTGGCAATCGGTTCACGATCCTTCCTCTTCGGTTTAAATAAAGGAATCTCCTTTTTGGTTTGCGACAAAAGACAAAAATTCCCTGTTTGACTTGCGACAAATCTCTCACAATTTTCTTCATTTTCCCCTCCCTAACATCTTGAAATAAAATTATAAAGCTTAAAACGACAAGTTTAAAGATTTTATAAAGCAGCACAATTCAATCAAATCCCACTGACGTTTAAGTTCTCGACAGATATCTCCCCGTGATCAGTAGAGCAGCCAAGAAAAACCATAACTCATAAATAGTTTAAGATAATTCAAAACAGATTTCTTCGACGATCGGATAGGTAAAAGGGATTATCATTTATCAGTCACTTTTGCAACAACAATGTTAGCGATATTACTTTCCTTTAGCAGCTTATTGAAATCGTTGAGATCTTTACTAATAAGTTCGTTGTATTCGTCTATATAAGAGGGGAGTTGACTGCTTAGCTCTTCATGCGCTTCCTTTTGTTGAGTCGTAAGTGCAAAATCAGTTTGCGCTATACCAGAGGCAAGAGATGAGGGTATATCCAATAACTTATCGGGCCAACGTAGACCATCACGATCATACCTACCCGTGTATCCCAGGGGGATGAAACTATCCTCCAAAGCAATAAACTTCTTATCCAGTTCTTTGCTTTTATTCAAGATCTGTTCCGCATTTTTGTCGCCTTCAAGGACTTCCTGTAAATCATAAATCTGCTTCCTGATCCATTCAATTTTATTGATCATTTTTGCAACAGAGTTCCTATTATCATGAATCTCGAGCAAAACTTTGACTTGAGCTTTAATGTCCTCTATACTCCCAACTGAATGCGGATCTTTTTTTACAACGAGTTTTTGAGTAAATTCCTTCACACCAACAGTAAGTTTAACCACATAAGTCCCCGGTATGACTTTGGGCCCTCGGTTGTCACCTCCATCTAAATAAGGTCTCCATCCTTTAGGCCCTACAACGACATGCGGATGCCCCACAGGACTTGTTCTTAGCTTGAGTTCTGTGGATGGTTCATACCGCAAATCCCACCAAATACGATGAATGCCTTGCTTTTTGGTCCCTTTAAGAGACCGTATCTTCTGGCCCTTTTCATCTAAAATGCTTATTTTCACCTCATCCTTTGAATCTGTCTTTAAATAGTAATTAAGAGAAGCTCCGTAAGGCGGATTTTCTCCCCTGCATTGGTCCCTTGGATCTACGACATGAGGAGCTTTAAAGAGGAATCGATACGCGGGCCTTGGTGCAAAAAGATAGACATCGGCTTTTACGACCTCTGGCGTAAGCTGTTGCAGGGGTGTAATATCATCCAGGATCCAAAAACCCCGGCCATACGTGCCAATGACCAGGTCATTGAAATGCTCCTGGATGGTAAGCCAGTGCACGGGGGCATGAGGGAGATTGTTTTGGAGAGGAATCCAATTTTTTCCATCATTGAAGGAGACGTAGAGAGCATTCTCTGTTCCCAAGTAGAGCAAACCCTTCCGTACTGGATCTTCCCTTACGCAGTGTGCATAGCTCAACTCACTCTTGGGAATATCTGAGCTAATCGATGTCCAGCTTTTCCCATAGTCGGTTGTCTTGTAGACATGGGGATCCCTAATATTAACCTGATGAAAATCGATCGTTATGTAGCAGGTGCCCGCTTCGAATCGAGATGGCTCTAGATTACTCACCGTACCCCAGGGTGGTAAGTCGGGGAAGTTCTTGGTGACATTGGTCCAGTTAGAGCCACCATCTCGAGTGACATGCACCAGTCCATCATTGCTTCCCGTCCAGATCAATCCTTGTTCAACAGGAGATTCGGCGATGGCAAAAATCACACAGCAATAAGTAGGCTGCGTATCGTCCTGAGTAATTCCTCCCGTCAACTGTTGTTTGCTTTTGTCATTTGTAGTCAGATCGGGACTGATAACTTCCCAACTTTCTCCCCCGTTAGTCGTCTGGTGTACATACTGGCTGCCAACATAGACTTTGTTATGATCGTGGGGTGAAATGGCAATAGGAAAAGTCCATTGCCAGCGATACTTCGCCGTAGAGGCAGCATAGCCATAATTATTTATGGGCCAAACATCAACGGCACGGCTATGACCCGTACGTAAATCAAAACGATCCAACCCCTCGAAATTACCCGACCAGACGATATTGTTATCCATGGGATCCGGAATAGCAAAACCACTTTCAGAACCTCCTACGGAATGCCACAATCCTGAGGGGATTCCTCTTTTGCCAAAAAGGCTGTTGCTGGGACCTCGGAATGAGGGGCCATCCTGCCGATTTCCATAAACATAGTAAGGGATCTGATTGTCGACATACACGTGATACATCTGAGCAATAGGAAGAGAAACGCCATGCCAGGTTTCGCCCCGGTTGGTGGAGACACTCACAAACTGATCATTACCCACAACCATGCGGTCAGGTATCAAGGGATCGATCCACATGTCATGATTATCTCCACCGACCATATTCGTTACTCTTTTAAAGTTCTCACCCCCATCCAGTGACTTTCCCATCGTACCTGCAATGGTATAAATCTCATTGTGATCATCGGTCGCAATGGTGCACCGTGTATAATAAAGAGGCCTATTGAGAAGCATATGGTCGTGATTGACATGCTTCCAGGTCTCACCGCCATCATCCGACCTCCAGAGCCCTTCATCTTCAGTCTCAATGAGGGCATAGACACGTTCAGAATTGCTCGGTGCGACAGCCACAGCAATCTTACCCATCTCAGTTTCTGGCAGTCCGTTGCCAGTCAGGTGCTTCCACGTCGTGCCGCCATCCTTAGACATGTAAAGACCACTGCCCGGACCTCCGCTCCACCTGCCCCAAGTTCTTATCAGCATCTGCCACATGCCGGCGAAAAGAATGCGCGGATTGTTAGGATCCATGGCAATATCGGAACAGCCGGTGTTCTCATCGACAAAAAGAACTCTCTCCCAGGTCTTTCCCCCATCCAGAGTGCGAAAAATTCCACGCTCCTGCTGAGGCCCATAACAATGCCCCATTGCGGCAGCAAATACAATGTTTGGGTTTTTAGGGTGGATTATAACCCTGCCGATCCTACCGGTTTTCTCAAGACCCATGTTTTGCCAGGTTTTGCCAGCATCCGTAGATTTATAGATACCTATACCTTGAGAAATGTTACTGCGGATGAAGGTTTCACCCGTACCCGCCCAGACTATATTGGAATCTGAGGGTGCAATAGCCAATGAACCGATCGATGAAACGGGCTGATCATCAAAAATGGGTTTCCAATGGATACCCCCATCAATGGATTTCCAGATACCTCCTGAAGCGGTACCAATATAGTACACATTTGGATTGCCGGGGACGCCAACAACAGCGATGGTTCGATTTCCGATTGGGCCTATATGGCGGTGCTTAAATTCTTTATAAATCTCAGGGCTTAACTGCTGAGAATAACTCAAAGCCACAAAACCGGCAAAAATGAATAAGATTAACAGGGCAATCCTTAATAAAAATTGCTTTCGATAGATATTTTTGAAAAACATATCACACCTCCAAAATTGTATTTTATGAAAACCTACTTTTATTTTTAAATCAATAAAAAAATCATATCCGCATCACGGATAAAAAACTTCTGATGAGAAAATGATACAGCAATACATAGAGTAATTTTTAATCATAATTATTAAAGATTAGTTTTATGCATGAACACAATAACCTCAAGATCCTCATGCTCCTATGCATAGTTATTATAATCTGCCAACCCTTAACCTAAAATATTCTTAATTCGTAAGAAGATATAGGGCAGGCTTTAAGCAGAATATTTCTGGCTCTTACTCCAAATAGTCCAAGCATATTCAACCCACAAGATCTTCATACTTCGCAATAATGGCATCGCCTTTTTCAATGAGGTCATTTGCCAGCGGCTCGACCTGATGCTTATCCAATATGCTCTTCACTATTCTGTTAGCTTCAGCATGCACTTCTTTATCCTCCATCTCCAGCAGGTCAAGTTTTTCTTTCTCCC
>JBATYS010000129.1:0-3157 GCA_049674205.1 Candidatus Aminicenantaceae bacterium | reverse complement strand
CGGTAGATCCGTCAATGCTGTAAAAACACAAGTATGGATAGCAATCTCGGTTTATGTGCTTGTGGCGCTAATCAAAAAACGACTGAATTTAGAGACGAGTCTCTACACTTTTTTGCAGATTTTGAGTATAACGACTTTCGAGAAACTCCCTATTTTGCAAGTACTTAGAGAGTTCTATGACACGGGATGTCCAGTGGACCCCTCTAAACAGTTGGAATTATTCAAGTTATAACCGGACACTAGTGGGACAGTCCCCTTTTTTTGATACATTTTTCCAGTACTTTTTCGATGGATTTAATCGCATTTCTGTTGAAAAAATGCTATTCTACCTAAACTCGCCTGATAAGAGTGATTCAGGAGGTTGGATATGAAAGCACTTCTCATCTACCCGAAATACCCCGATACTTTCTGGAGCTTTAAATACGCCCTGAAGTTTGTTTCTAAGAAAGCATCATTGCCACCCTTGGGTTTACTGACAGTCGCAGCAATGCTTCCCAAAGAATGGGAAAAAAGGCTGATCGATTTGAATGTCTCTGCTCTCACGGAGGAAGACCTCGAATGGGCGGACTCACTATTTATCAGCGCTATGGTCGTTCAGAAAAATTCAACATTGGAAGTCATCCGGAGAGGGAAAGACCTGGGAAAAACAATCGTTGCGGGAGGCCCGCTTTTTACGACAGCATACGAAGATTTTAAGGATATAGACCATCTTGTTCTGAATGAAGCCGAAGCGACACTTCCCTCCTTTCTGGAAGATCTCAAAAACCAGAAAGCCCAGCGCATCTACACCGCCACAGGTTGGCCTGATGTCGAAAAGACTCCTCCCCCAGAATGGGGACTCATCAACATGAAGAGATATGATTCCATGTGCCTTCAATATTCCAGAGGCTGCCCTTTCAACTGTGAATTCTGCGATATCATCGTTCTGAACGGGCGCAATCCTCGGACCAAGAGCAAAAATCAGATCTTAAGCGAACTGGAAGTCTTGCACACACACGGCTGGAGAGGCAGCGTGTTTTTTGTCGATGACAACTTCATCGGCAATAAAAAAAGGCTGAAAACAGAACTCCTTCCTTCTCTTATCGAATGGATGAGCCAAAAAAAATACCCTTTTTCTTTTTACACTGAGGCATCCATAAATCTTTCCGACGACGAGGAGCTGATGGGATTGATGGCAAAGGCGGGATTTAACAGAGTTTTTATCGGGATCGAAACGCCCAATGAAGAAAGCCTTACAGAATGCAATAAACATCTGAATAAAAATCGGGATTTGATCGCATGTGTGAAAAAAATCCAGAGCAATGGCCTTGAAGTCCAGGGAGGATTTATCGTCGGATTTGATAATGACCCTCCTTCAATTTTTGAACGCCAAATAAACTTTATCCAAAAGAGCGGAATCGTCACAGCTATGGTGGGTCTGCTGAATGCGCCGCGCGGGACCAAACTTTATAAGCGCCTGAAGAAAGAAGATCGACTGTTGAAGGATTCAAGCGGTGACAATACGGACTTTTCTCTCAATTTCATCCCTAAAATGAACATTGAAACACTCATCAGTGGTTACAAGGAAATTCTAAGTACAATTTATTCACCTAAAAACTATTATAAGCGCGTGATTACATTCTTGAAGGAATATCAACCGAAAAAAATAAAACTCCATTTCAAATTTTCTCACCTCAACGCATTCCTCAAGTCCATCTGGTTTTTGGGGATAACAGGAAAAGAACGACTGCAATACTGGAAACTTGTATCCTGGACTTTAATGAGGCGCCCCCGCTTTTTCAGCCTGGCCATCACACTGGCCATCTACGGATTTCATTTTCGAAAGATCGCAGGCGTATAGCTCATCAGGCTGAGAGTTGCGACTTTTCAGAGCTGGATGGGAATTTTTATCTCGCCACTGGGTATCTTCAATTCATATTCCGCATCTGTACCGCTTTCATCGATAACAACAATAGATGCACGGACCCGCTTGAAAACATCCGATACTTCCTGGGTCTGGACCTGAATACATTCGCCAAAAAGCAGAATCGCCGATATTATTTTAAAAAATTACTTGGATTCCTTCATAGCAGCACGTGTCGATGCCCACCGCATTTGAAGTTCAGTCCAAAGCCACTTGTGCTTTTTGTTGTTGGAAAGATGCATTAAGAATTGACCTCGATACTCTCTCATCCGATATTTAATTACTTCCGTGGACGACAATTCTCTCTCCAATCCACGCGTTTCATATCCCAATTGACCCAGAAGATCCCCTGCAACCGATTCAAAAACAGCCTGGTCGACATAGCTCATTTCTACTTTCCACTTTTGAGTATTTTTAGGCACAACTCTATCGGTCATACCATAGGACTCTGCCTTCTTACGAAAATAGGGCTTGCGATAGCGGAATCCCAATACAGTCGGGATACAAACAGCTGGATCAAAAGGTACCTCTAAAAAATCACAGACCCGACGCATTTCCTTTTCCGTATCCAACAGCAAATCCTCATAACGAATGTTTATAAACTGGTTGGCAGGGACACTTTTCTCAGATCGAAGCCCTGCCTCCACACACTTTTTCCAGTAGGCTGCAGCATAAAAAATAGTCCGCGGGCCAAAATTCGCCTTCAACAAGGACAGGCTTACATCACGCCCGTCTCTTACGATATGGATAAATCTGGCCGCGGGGAAGATCTCTCGCAAAGTGTCGATATACAAGATATACTGTGGCGTTTTATCACCCCAAACACTCTTCCCTTCCCGGCGTGCAAGCTGCATGAACATATTATCGACGAGTCCGGCAAATGTATCCTGCTCTGCCATTTCATCAACGTCTATATCCTCTTCCCAACGAGCGACCCATTCCATCTTGACCATTTTTTTGGCTAATTTTAATGCTTGATGCCTTGATCGAGGATTTCCATAGACGCGATAAAAAGCGGGGATAAAGTGTGTTTCACCGCGAAAGAACAATCGTGGATGTGAGTAGAGCAAATTCCGCTGCAAGGAAGTGCCGCTTCGAGGTGCACCGACAATAAATATTGGAGCCGTATGATTCATTTTTCTGCAACAATTTATCCTTTTTTTTGATACCTTTGTCAACTTGATACCCTACTAAAATACTCAATTATATTGTACTAAAGTACAATTGAAATGCCTATTTCAGTGTGGTATATAT
>JBATYS010000128.1:0-3674 GCA_049674205.1 Candidatus Aminicenantaceae bacterium | reverse complement strand
GAGTGGTATCGCTCCACGGTTGGGTATCACGATTGACCTCTTGGGAGACCACACCACAGCGCTCAAGTTTCATTACGGAAAATATTTCCATGGGGTTATGGGAATGTGGTTCGGCCACTGGACATATACAGCCGCCAAAACAGAGTATGTTTGGGGCGACGTTTTGAACATGTGGGCAGAAGAAGATTTTGAAGAGGAAGGAGAGCCATTCCCTGATGAATACCCTTGGCCTTCTGAATATGTGTTTGATTTTGCAGACGACACGCTAGAAACACACGAGATAGATCCCGATTTGAAATTTCCATACTTGAACAATTTTGTCGTGGGGATTGAGAGACAGCTGGGAAGAGATATTATGGTCGGAATCAGCGGTATATACAGGGAACACCATAACTTGATGGACAGTGTCAATATCAGCGGTCAGTGGAATCAGATTAGCTGGACAGATCCTTACGGTGTTGGAACACACAACATTTTCGAACGGATAAATCCCGGGGAAAATGTAAAATATGTCACAAATCCCCAAGCCGGCAAGGATTATGGCCAGGCTTTCGGCGATATTGTCCCATTCACTCCATCAAGAAAGTATGCCGGAGTAGAGTTTACGTTTCGCAAAAGATTCTCTGACGGATGGCAGTTCCAGGCAGCCTATACATACAGCAGAGCATGGGGATCTGATGATAATTCCTGGGGAGAATATGAAGACGGCAGAACGTCCAGTTTGGGCGCATCCACTCTCTTCTTGAATCCAAACTGGTCATACAATGCTGAAGGGACGCTTACTCGCGACCACCCGCACATTTTAAAACTTGCGGGTTCAGTCGTTCTACCGCTTAAAATCACTCTAGGGATTTACTACAGCTGGACAAGTCAGCCAACGTACAATCACAATATCAGAATTCCCAGAGACATTGACCCTGATGAAGTAGGGCTTTTTGCAGGACAACTGAGTTTCTATGGAGAGGAAAAAGGTTCTTTCCGCTATCCATCCATAAGCAACTTGGATATGCGCCTAGAAAAGTTCTTTACATTTGGAGAGAACTTTAGACTTGGACTTTTGATGGATATGTTCAATGTGCTTAATTCAAGCACAATCGACGATATTGAAACGTATCTCGAGCCTGAGCAGGAATTCCCCTGGGGATATACATGGGGTCTTGTCTCTCCAAGAACCTTTAGGCTAGGACTACACTTCGAATTCTAATTTAAGGCGAAAGTTCGAATAGAATGTTGCGGGGGGGACTTAGTCCCCCCCTTTTTTTTCTCTGTTAAGCCTGATTCATTTGCTCTCTGCTTTATAAAATCTTGAAGGATTTTATCAAATGTGCAAAGGTCTTATAGATGAGTGGGATTCTCACAAAAGTCCAAGTGTAGGGCCCGTTCCCCGAACGGGCCATCTAATGAGAGCAAAAAGTGTAGAGTCCGTTCACCGAGCAGTCCGCTGAAAAAGGGGTGACCGATGAAAAAGATTTGTCTAATCCTTATCGTACTTTTTATCTCAACTTCACTTTATCCGTTGGATGAGTCATTCGAGAAAAAATACAACTTAAAATCTCAGGTCGATGAAGAGAACGGAATCATCTGGTATAGGCATAAGAAAGGATCGGGAGGAAACACAAAAATCTATCCCTATATCGGTAAAAGGACGAAAAGCGAGGAATGTTTTTTACGAATGGTTATTCTTTATGCCGGACCACAAAATTTGTTCGTAAAAGAGTATGTTTTTACTGTAGATGATGTAGAGCACATCCTGATTCCGAGAAAAAAAATCGAAACCGTGGAAGCGAAAGATAATTTTCTCCGTTCCGGTGACAGAGATATGAGTGGAGGAATTGTCGAAGTGTATGATGTGGCCGCAAACCAGGAAGAGTTCGAGTTGATGGAAAAGATCAGCCGAGCTAAAACCGTGAAATTGAAATACATCGGGGTTATAGGTTTTAAAAGAAAACCTATACACAAAACCACAAAAAAGGCGATGGGAGAGGTTCTGGCAGCTTATAAAGAATTGATGGGCATATCACAGCAACACACAGGGGAATAGAATGAAAACGGCATGGAAGAAGAAATTCTTGTGTGCTTATTTGCCACAATAAATCGTTCATAGTCGATTAATTGCCTTTTTTCAAGATAGCGTGTTCATTTTAAATAATTTTTTTTTAACAGCCTATGGATTTTCATTTGATCGAGGGAGGTTTAGGGTGAGGATTAGAAATATTTCGCGCATTCACTTGTTATTCGGCATACTTTTGGTATTTGTTTTATTATTTGTAACCCACGTTGGTGCGCAGAAGATCCCCGAGAATATTCTCAGTAAGATCCATTACCGAGAGCTCGGGCCGACACGACAGGGTGGTAGAGTTGTGGCCTTTGCCATGTCCCAGCAGGATCCCTATGTCTATTTTGTGGGAGCAGGGCCGGGGGGATTGTGGAAAACAGTGAATAATGGCACGACATTCGAGTCTGTGTTCGACAAAAAAAACTCATCAACCATAGGGGACATCGAGGTGGCACCGTCAGATCATAATATCGTGTGGGTGGGTACAGGAGAAGCAAACCTGAGAAATAGCACCTATTATGGAGACGGTGTCTACAAATCTACAGATGGGGGAAAAACTTGGGAGCATATGGGACTTGAAGAATCACATCACATCGGCAAAATTATTATCCACCCAACAGATCCGGATGTTGTCTATGTGGCCGCGCAGGGACACTACTATACAGATAATTCCGAAAGGGGAGTGTACAAAACCACGGACGGGGGCAAGACCTGGACCAAGTCCCTGGAAGTGATAGTGAATGGTATATATGTGGGCGCGACTGATATGGTTATGGACCCCCGTAATCCGGAAATTCTCTATGCCTCTACTTACCAGAGGGTTCGAAAGCCCTGGGGTTTTTCGGGATCAGGGCCAGGAAGCGGGATCCATAAAACAACGGATGGAGGACAAACGTGGCAAAAGCTGACCAACGGTCTTCCCAAGGGATTGCTCGGAAAGATTGGGCTTACAATCTATCCACAAGATCCGGATATACTCTACACGATCATCGAAGATGAGAATTCACCCGAAATGTCTTACGAGGAACGTTGGGAAGAGATCCAGAGTGGGAAAGAACCAAGCAAACCAATAGTGGGAAATATCGTTTACCGTACGGATAATGCTGGAGAATCCTGGAGGCAGGTGAGTGAGGGAAACGTGGGTGAGCGCATGAACTACTACGCACGGATCTTTGTCGATCCCAATGATGAAAACACGGTCTATGTCATGGGTGCCCAGGTTGATAAGTCGACCGATGGGGGAAAAACCTGGTCGCGGGCATTCGAATATGCGGGGGATAACCATGTACTCTGGATCGATCCCGAAAACAGCAAACACATGCTCCTCGGTTATGATTACGGATTTGCCATCAGCTATGACTTGGGAAAAAACTGGCTTCATATCGACAATGTCTCCATGGCCCAATTGTACGCCATCGGTGTGGATATGGACTATCCCTACAATGTCTATGGCGGGATGCAGGATTTTGGATCCTGGAAGGGACCGAGTACTAAAAAAGGACGTTTTCCCATCCGGTTTGAGGACTGGGAGCATATTCTGGGTGGCGATGGATTCTACAACCAGGTTGATCCCACAAACAGCCGTTGGTTGTACACCGAATCCCAATTCGGTGGTCTA
>JBATYS010000127.1:0-2436 GCA_049674205.1 Candidatus Aminicenantaceae bacterium | reverse complement strand
GTGAGATGGTGTCTCAGCTGGCTAAAGGAGGAATTTGTCTTTTTTTGGATAAAATCGCGGTCCACAAGATCTTTTTCCACAATGATATGGGCTATTGCCAGAGCCACAATGGCGTCAGTGCCCGGCTGAATGGGATACCAGTCGTCGCTTTGAGCGGCTGTCTCTGACATCCTCACATCGAAAGTGACGAGCTTCGCACCCCTGTTGGTTCGGGCGTCGACAATCTGTCTGGCCATGGGCAAGAGACGGTCGTGATTGGCATACGGATTGGCCCCGAAGTTCAGTATCAGCCGGCTGCGGCCTACATCTTCGAGGACTTGAGGAGCTTTGATCATCGAATGGTAGGCAACCGTTCGATTGCTGTTTTTGAGGCAATGCCGATTTATACGAACGTTCGAGCCGATAGCAGCCAGAAGTTTCACAAGCAGGGGATCATCTTCCCCGGCGTCTGTGAGCCATTCATCGGTCCGTCCGTTCTGGATAAGACCTTTGATGCGTTGGCTGAGCAAAACATACACTTCATCCCAGGTAATGCGTGTCCATGCTCCGTCACCCCGGGAACCAACTCTTCTCATTGGATAGAGCAGTCTTTCTGGGTCATTGACGAGGTTGAGTCCTGCCACTCCCTTGGCGCATATTCCTCCTCTGTTATGGGGGTGAGCTGGATTTCCGAGAATCTGAACAAGCTTGTTGCCATTGAGGTAAGCGATAATGCCACAGCCTGCGGGACACTGTTTGCACGTTGTCGGGATCGCAGTCAGGGATTTTAGAGATGTTCGGGATACAGCTATCTGAGTGTGATCACGGGGTTTGGACAGAGCATGACGGCCAGCCGCCATGCCTGCAGTCCAGGTGATGCCGGTCTTCATAAATCTCCGTCGCGAGTATCTCTTTTTTAGCATTTACTCATTCCACCTGAATTATTCATATAAACGGCAACCTCGACTCGTGAATAATCCATGTTCTTTACAATAGAGGAATAAATTCCCCGGCTAAAACGACAACATATCTCATGAAAAATATACCGACGACCACCAGAATGGATGCGATCGTCACAGTGGCTAAATTCCTGAATCTCGGAACAACGAGCAGGATAAAGGGGAGAATCTTGCCCAGCACATTCTCAACAACCAGGAAAAGAAAGGTGAAATTCCCTCCGAGAAGAAGGTGAAATGCAGCCTGGGCATCCGAGTGAGAAATCGACAGGACAAGAAGATCGCATCCGACCAGGAAGAGGTCAAAAACGATCATCCATGCGAGCAGTTTGCTCAAACTGAAGATCAAGTCCTTGTTTATTGTTTTTTCTTTGGAAAAAAATCGTCCGGCGATTATACAGACAAGGATCATCAGGGCAATTCCTGATACGATGGCTGATGCAAGGAAAAGGATCGGCATGAGGGCAGTGTTCCAGAGGGCTCTTGCCTTGCCGAAAGCCAAAATAAAACCTGTATATCCATGGACAGATATAGCCAGGGGGATACCAATGAATCCAAACAGGCGAGTGCGTTTGAGGTTGCCCTTGAACATAAAATACGCGTAGATGATGCAGTTGAGAGGATAGAGTATGAGCAAAAATGATCCCCAGGTTATCGGAGAAGACCAGTTGAGATAGACAAAGAGGTGCCAGGCTCTGTATGGCGCTCCTATGTGGAACAGCAGGAAGAGCGGTGCGATGATCAATAGGACAGTGGCCAGAACAATCCCCACTTTGCCCAGAGGTTTATACTGTTCCATCCCGAAACCATAGGACAGAGTGGAGAGAATGAAGGAGCCTGCACTTAAGCCGGTAAGATAAAAATAGATGGCGATAAACAGGCCGAAGGCTTCCTGGTGTGTGATGTTGTAAAGGACTTGTGTCTCCATCACTTCTCTTCCTCTATGGCCTCTACAGCCTCGATATCTAAACCGATGTAATAAGTCTGAGGCCGTGTCCCCATTTCGGGCTTGATGACATGCACTGCATTTTTGGCAATGACTTGAGCGATCTCGCTTTCCGGATCGTTCAAGTTGCCGAAAAGAATGGCCCCGGTCGGGCAGGAGACCACACATGCCGGCATAAGACCCGCATCCACTCTATGGTGGCACCAATAGCACTTCTCTGCGATCTTCCTTCTTGGATTGATGTATCTCACGCCATATGGGCAGGAAGCCATGCAGTAACGACATCCGATACACCTGTGTGGGTCGATATAGACGATCCCATCCGGGCGTTTGATCCCGGCATTGACCGGGCATACAGTCACACAGATCGGATTTTCACAATTGTTACATACGATAGGAAGCGCAAACTCTCTCACATGAGGATAATGCCCCTTCTCGACTTTTTTGACCCAGGCTCGCCACACACTGAGCGGGACATCATTTTCACTTTTGCAGACTATAGAGCATGTGTTGCAGCCAATACACTTTCTCAAGTCAAAAAGCATGGCGTATTTT
>JBATYS010000126.1:0-1903 GCA_049674205.1 Candidatus Aminicenantaceae bacterium | reverse complement strand
ATCGTCTCTGTCTCCGGTGCTTCCAGTTTAACATGATCGCGGTTCAGGTCCAGGTTCTGCTCGTTACGGCGTTGGTCGAACCAATTCCCATAGGGATTAGACTGGGGCAGGATCAGAAAGTTGACCTTTTTGAGAAGAGGGTTCAATTCTCCTACAGCCAGGTCTCTGATAAGCCACAATAGTGCTTCCTTAGCCGACTGTTCGTTGCCGTGTTTGGCAGCCACTAGATAAAATGTGGGCTTTTCCCTGTTGAGCCTTTGGGGGCAATCAGCACCCTCCTCTGTCAGAATACAAAGATAGAGGTCCTTTGCCTCATATTTCTCTGTCCCCAAAGATCTTCCGACGATCTGAACGGTCAATTCTTCGGAAAGAGAATCGAGGAGACTTAAAAAGTGGCTGATCTGCTCATACTGGCTGTATTGCCCGTAGTTCACTTCCTCTGCTGGTGTTTTGACAACACTCTCGCCCCGGGCCAACCCCATAAAGAATATCAAGGAAACTACAAGCTTTAAGGATTTTGACTGCATGTTACCTCCTTTTTCTCAGTTGAATTATTCTCATTGTCTTGAGGAAGGGATTTTAAGACCACCTCAAGTTCCTTGGCTTCGCGAAGGAGTCGAAACGTCACTTCATCTTTCCACTGAAATTTTGCCAGATAGATCCTTAGGTCATTGATCTCAGTGAATTTCTTTCCATCCACAGAAAGGACGATATCGCCTTTGGCAAAATCTACACCCTAGCCATGCTTGTGGCCACAAACAAGATAAAAAGAAGACAAATCGCCAAACAGAATCCGTTACTGTTTTTTGTGTTTCTTGTCATAGAGCAGTTGACCCCCTGTTCCCACGTTCTCTGGTTGGTTCTCACGAATTAGAACATGGATTTTCTCTATCGGCAAATGGTAAGCCTTGACAGCGGCCTCGCTCAACTCTTTTACCAAATGCCTTTTAACCTCCAGGTCTTTGATTGGAGGACCTTCAATCATAATGGTAGGCATCTTAAAACCTCCTCATTTATAAGAAAAACATTATTTACACAGGGAAAATATTGACGCTATACCAATTCAATTCAAGTTGAACACATTTGCTAAATTTTCAGACTTAACAAAAACGGAATTAGCTGCTGGACAACAAATTCTAGACCGAGCGCAATTATTCTTCTTCAGGTCTAACCCGGCCTTCTTTTATGGCTTCGTCAATGATTTTTTGCTGCAAGTGACCAGGAACTTCTTCAAAATTTGCGAATTCCATGAGAAAGGACCCTCGCCCTCCCGTAATGGAGGTGAGCGTCGGTTCAAAATCCAGCATCTCAGCCATGGGAACACTGGCCTTTATGATTCTCATGGTCCCCTTCTGCTCCATGCCCTGCACCTTTCCTCTTCGTCCGTTGAGACTTCCCATGATATCACCCATAAAAGTATCAGGCGTAAATACTTCCACACTCATTATGGGCTCTAGAAGGGTTGGTTTAGCCTCTTTTACGCCTTTTTTGAAAGCCATCGAAGCTGCGATCTTGAATGCGATATCTGAAGAATCCACATCATGATAGGATCCATCATAAAGAATGACTTTGAAATTGACAGTCGGATACCCTGCAACCACTCCCTTTTTCCGCGCCTCTTGGATTCCTTTTTCGATGGAGGGAATATAGTTCTTTGGGATGGAACCCCCATAAATCTTGTCCTCGAACTCGAAATCTTTTCCTCTGCCGAGGGGCTCCAATTTGATATACACATCCCCATACTGACCCCGTCCGCCCGTCTGTTTCTTGTACTTGCCCTGGACATCCGATTTTCCTTTGATGGTCTCTTTATAAGGAATTTTAGGAGGCTTTAGCGCAACCTCGACATTAAACCGATTTTTTAGCCGTTTGGTGATGATCTCCACATGAAGCTGGCCGTTTC
>JBATYS010000125.1:0-3202 GCA_049674205.1 Candidatus Aminicenantaceae bacterium | reverse complement strand
CCATGCAGGTCAACGCCGGCCGCAAACATCTCGGAATCGCGGGCCAGGCCCATCGCAGTCAAGAATCCCCCATACGACCCCCCCCAAAGGCCGACTTTGTTTGGGTTTACATCCGGCCGATTTTGAAGATAACGGCCGGCTGCTACGATATCCTGGTATTCTGATGCTCCACGGGGACCCTGGTTTGGAGCCGTCCGGAATGCATAACCGTATCCGATGCCCGAGCGGTAATTCACAGAAAGGACCACATAACCTTTGTTTGCAAGATGTTGATTCATGGCATAGGCATTGTGGTAGTAGCCTCGCATGTGCCACCCGAGCATCATCTGTCGAATCGGACCGCCATGCATGAATATCACTGCAGGACGTTTATCTCCGGATTTCGCATCTTTAGGCAGAAATAGCTGGCAGTGGATCTTGAGTCCATCTGGGGCTTTGATCACGACTTTTTCGGGTTCTACCAGGCTATTCAACGGAAAATTCTCAGGTATTGCCTCGGATGCAATAAGTTGCTTCTCTTTTACGCTTTTTTTCATGATCGCGGGCGCTGCTGGCTGAATAGCCGTGGAACACAAAAATACGAGATCGCTGCTTTCAGAAGTCAATCTAGGCGACCATTCAAGCCCAGTTCCCGGAGTGAGCAGATTGGTTTTACCTCCGGTGACAGGAACTGACCACAGATGTCGACGGTCGATATCTCCGGAATTGGAGTTGAAAATCACAGTTCCTCCGTCTTTGGAAAGGAAACTGTTTTCGACTTCATACTCTCCAGGGCTCAAGCAGATGACGCTTTTGTCTTCGAGCGCCAGAGAGTAGAGATGCATCCAATGTTCATGTTCCGAATAAAAGACAAGATGCCCATCCACCGCCCATCTCAGTGTCTCTGCTGGGTAGTATTGGGCGAAACCTCCGGAATCATCAGGGCATTGCCAGACTTGTGCGGCTGTTCCCTTTGCGATATCTGCTACCCATATGGCAAAGGGACTGCCACTCCCTCCGAAGGCAAGTCCGGATCTGCCCGGAAAACGGATGAACGCGATATATTTTCCGCACGGAGACCAAACCGGATATCCATCCATATCCACAGATGGAGAGATCCAGTTGATCGTATGATTGGAGAATTCGTAAATCCCGATAAAGCTGTGATCCTCCCTGGAGCTGGTAAACGCCAGCTTCCCGCCGTCTGGGGAATAAACTTGGGAGCTGTTCCTTCCTCGTGCCTGAAACAGCACTTTTGCTTTGGGGTGTTCAGCAATGTCCACCACATGGAAGCCTCCTTTAACGTTAAAGATAACTTTATTTTCTACAGGAGACGTCACCGGATTACGTCCTGTGCTTAACAGCAAAGGATCACCTCCCTCAAATTTGACAACCCAAATTTGCTGTTTGACATCATCAGGATTAGATGTCGGATTTGGGTACTCGCCTGCGCGATTTGTGTTTCCGCCTCTGACATAGACTATGAATGTGCCATCAAAATTAAATGTAAGACCAGCCAGCTCCTGTCCATCATCCTGTGTGTATTGAGTCAACATGCGTGGCTTATAATCTGGTCCTTCTGCCACCCAAATGTTTCTCTGGCCTTCCTGGTTAAAGATCCAAGCGATCCGGTCACCCACGGGGGATACAATCAAATGGGAAGGAAATGCAAAACTCATGATGCCCTCGAGCGTAAAAGAATCTGCTCCTAGTGGAAGAGAAAAAGCAAATATGCCGATAAGTAAGACAACACAAATCCATTTGTTAAAAGAATACAGATTCTTTTTCATTCTTTCCTCCTGTATAAGAATTAGAAAGAAAAGTTAAGGCCAATCAAAAAGTTTCTGCCAGGTTCCTCAACCGCAGTAGGATCAGGTCTTGAGATAAAGAGTGAGTTAGTCATATTTGAGAGGACAAGATAACACTGGACAGTTGACGCAATGAAATAGCTGGCTTTAAGGCCGAATGTTTCGTATCCGGAGATGGCCACCTCTGCAGGCCCTGGATTGCTCTTCTCTCCCTGGATGGTTGCATTCAATTCTAGAGAAAGCCGCCCAATCCAAAACTTTGTCCCGAGATAAAGGCGATGGGGGGGGATATCGTTCAAGTAATCATCCGAGTTAAGACTCTTACCTTTGAACGAAAAGAAGTTACCAAAGATCCTCCATCCTGGCATGGGATAATATTCCAGCTCGATCTCATATCCTTTGATTGCTCCACGATTGATGTTTCCGTATGTGTAAAGGGCCTCTTCGATCAAATATCTCTCGATCATGTCATCGATCAGATAATAGAAGGCATACGCACCCAAGAAAAATCTATTTTGTATGACTTTCAGTCCGAAATCAAGATTATAGCTCATCTCTGGTTTGAGTCCAGGTTGGGCGATAATAAAGCCTCTTCCTGTGATCCCTGAATAAAACAACTCGTTCAAACTCGGGACTCGATAAGCGCGCGCCAAGTTTGTGAAGACAACGACTGAAGGCGCAATTTTGTAGCTTCCTCCCACAAATCCTGTAAAAGCGGAATAGGAGCTTTTCTCTTTCGCCGTATAGCCACCTGGCAGAGCCTCTAGATGAATGAAATCTGCCCGGATACCTGTGACAAGATCCAGTTTTTCTATCCCTTCATAATCGGCGGAAATAAATATTCCCAAGTCTCTTCGTTTTCCATCGGAGTAAGGTGATTCCTCATAAATGTCTGTGGCATTTCCAGAGAAATCAAACTCAGTATTTTTATTTATCGCTCTTGATCGAGTTCTCCCAAACCAGTCAGCACCGCCTTTGAGCCTGAAATGTTTCCCAATTCTTTTTCCGTAAGAGAGATGAAATCCATAGTCCAGACTTTCTGTTTTGCTGTAAGATTCGCTGGTTTTGTAACTTTTCAGTTTTTCCTTCTGTGTTTCAAGAGAATTGGGATTCAGCCACACTTGAAAATTGATATCTCCTTGGCCACCCACATCTTTTTCTAACCACTGGAGCTGGATAAAATTCTGTGATTCCATGGGATACCATGTAGGATTAGTCAGACTGTCCTGGTTTGGTTTGCCGACATCTTTTCCGCGTGCTCCGAGGAAACTGATATGGAGCTCTCGTTTTTTTATCTTATGGGAGATCTTTCCGAAAAGACTTCCCTGTGTGAATTTTGACATGAGGATCTCTTCTTCAGGCGACCTGTAGTTTTGTGCACTTGTCCCCTGCAGAGAGAGATAAAATCCCGTGTG
>JBATYS010000124.1:0-10408 GCA_049674205.1 Candidatus Aminicenantaceae bacterium | reverse complement strand
GTCGTTGCTCCTTGTGCCCGCGCACTTGCTCCTTGGACTGACTGTTCTCCATCCGGCGGTGTCATTCATCATACTCGGCATGTCGTTCTCCCTTGTGCCTGCGGCTCTCTGGCCTGCTGTTCCTATTTTGGTCAAAGAAAAGCTCCTCGGTACAGCCTTCGGCCTCATTGCCTGGATACAGATGATCGGATTATTTGTGTTCCCATGGCTGGCCGGGAAAATTGTGGATCTTTCCGGTGATGACTACACTAACATGGAAGTGATGTTTGCATCGCTCGGATTCCTTGGTGTGCTGTTTTCTATTCTGCTCATCCGAGCGAATAAAAAGCAAAATCAAGGTCTGGAGCTCCCCACAAAGGAGGCCCAGGCGAAAGCGGATGCTTTTGCTTGATTATCAGGAACAGATAAAATCAATCTGAGAAGTATGGATTGTTCGCTTTCTCTGCAGCAATCGTGGTCGTCTTCCCATGGCCAGGACAGATGAGTGTTCTCCCTGGTAAGACCAGGACCTTCTTTTTGATTGCAAGTAAAAGCTTTTTCCGGACGTTATCCGTTTTTTTCTCATCCGCAGCCCAGATCTTCCCGATATCGTTTTTGAAGAGCGTATCCCCTGAAAAGATGTAATCATCGATGAGAAAACAGAGGCTGCCTTCTGTATGACCGGGCGTATGAACGACTCGGATCGATAAACCATCATAGTCGAGAATTTCTCCATCTGCGAGTAGCCTATCTGGCGGGGAGTCATAATATTCAGCATCGTCCTTGGGGGCACAGACCGGCGCATTAAAAAGTCCAGCATAATAACTGTTTGCACTGGTGTGATCAGCATGATCATGCGTGTTCAGGATGGCTTTGACATCGAGGTCTTGTTGACGGATAAAATTCTCTATCCGCGGATCTTCCACTCCGGGATCGATGAGGATATCTCGGTGTAGCAATTGCCCCTCCTTTTTGATGGTGATCTTTAAGGTTATTGCCTAGGAGGAAGGATTGTTATTCCAAAATAAAAGCTATAGGGAATGAGATTGCACGATCAATTGAAGGGCGAATTCTTTTTGTACATCCCGGCCCTTGGCCAGATCTTCGATCCGGGGCATGACAAAATGATCCGGTAAAATCCCTCTGTCCATGGGGAACCCATTCACCGCCGCGGCATATGATCTCCGGTTGACAACCGCGATGAATCCGGTGTGGCTCAATTTGATCTCTTGAGCAGCGCCGTTACAGGTATATGTGGCTCCCGCTTCTGTCCCAACGAACGTACCGATCTTATGATATTTGAGAAGAGCGCATAAGTGTGGAGTGGAAGAGAAACACCCTCCATTAATGAGGACAATGAGCCTTCCTTGAAAAACCTTTTTTGCCGGAGCGATCGGACTTGCCAGGCGAGCATACTTTCCGTACTCTTCGGCGAAATAAGGGAGGGGCTCGGCAATGAGATAGGAAAACAGGTGGGATGTACAGAAGGGATTGCCACCCCCATTGTTGCGCAGATCCAGTAGGAGATTTTTGATATTCAGTCTGTTTATCTTTGCAAATGCTTCATCGATGAAATCGTTGAATTTCTCAGGATTATCATAATAGACAAAGCTTCTGATGGTGAGAACGGCCGTATCGCTCGGTGCCAAAATTTCGAGATCGAGCGTGAAGTCTAAAGGATTGAATTCGGTCGTGTTTATCTCCTCCTTAGCATTATCTACAGTTTTGAGATCGACTGAATCGCACACGAATGATCGAGGTTTGCTTTGATCAGAAAGCTGGCAGACAAACCTAAACTTGTCCGGGTAGCCGAACTGCAGCCCATAGAAAAAACTGGGGGCCTGGTTGATCTTATACAGTTTGCGGGAATCCATGTATCCATCCGCAGAAATATTGGCTTTCAAAGCCTCAAGGATCTCGGGGATTGGTTTACCATTTATAGAGAGAATCTCTATTCCCTCAGGGATCCCCTCGACTTCCCTATAAAAATGCCAGGCATAGGCTTTCCCGTCGAGAAACACCAATCTCAGGGGCATGAGTTTTGCCGAGGTATTATTCCAGTATCCCTTTGGCAGCCATAAACTTGAATGGCCGCAGCCGATCTTGGCAAGAACCGGGGATAAAATCCTGTAAAATTCTGCGAGGGACATCGGCTTGTCGATCTTTACGAACTGATCCTTAACGAACTGGTCAAAAGTCGGCTTGTCAGTGAATATATACAAGATGGAATGGCCCTTTTCCATAAGCTCTGACATCTGTTGAAAATCTGCCTGAAGCTCATCAACAGTAAACAATCGGGGCTGCTCATTCTCCTCATAAGCAATAATGCCAGAGCTAACTAGGAATACAAGAATCCCAACAAAGACGAATCGTTTCAACACCCCACTCAGACTGTGAATTTTCACTTTTTTTCACCTCTCCTTATTTGATCGAGTCATTGAAAAGGCATGAGAGTGTTATCGAGTTCACCTTTGAATGCGCTCTCGATTTCATCTAAACTCCGCAAACCAAAGATGAATGCAATGGCTATGGGATCGGCTCGATAATCAGTATGCCCTTCATAAAAACCATAACGCGTAATATAGAATGGAACCATTTCTGCAGTATGGATATAGGAGAGCTTTTTTATGAGTCGATCCATCTCTTCCTCTGTAAGATCAGGATATTCCCCGAGTAAATAGTCTTTCTCCTCTTGAGCGAGATCTTTCGACATCTCAATTTCCCAATATCCCAAAATCTCATCATTAAATATGGATTCCTGCCACCCTTTATGCCCCCAAAATTTGAGAGATATTATTTTCTGATTATATTGGAAGCCTTTAATGTTTCCCCGCTCTGAATCTTTCTTTACTGCGAGTATGACATTTAATACATGAAACAAGGGTTTTGCCATTTGTGGATGAGTCAGATTCAGTTTTTTAACAAGCCGGTCGTCACCCCTCAAGACGGAAATAACATCCTCATCTTGGCTCATAAAACCCACGCCCGAGTATCTTTCCGGACGGCCTATCTCCGTAATTTCTGCTACAGAACGCCCGGTAATTGTCTTGGTTTGATCCAATTCCTTTTCGGAGTGAAGCCCAGTTTGAGCCAGCGTTGGAAAATCTGAGGCGTCAACCTCAAGCTGCCGGCCCTTGCCCCACCACTGACGACTTCTATAATCCAGAGGTTCACCATTTTCAACCGTAACAGGAAAAAGTTCATATTTTTTGTTTAGAGTAAAGACCAACACGATTTCTGTACCGTCCTTCAATGCATACGGAGAAGGAAATTCTGGGGATACATCATATGTGTTGGGGTAGAGATTAAAAATCTTGTTTGTAGAGGGATGTCGGATGGTTTTTGTTTCTTGCGAAGCTACAAGCGCCGTAATCGAGACAGCAACAGCCAAAGCTAGCAGCATCAAAGACCCTCTAAAAATGTTTTTTTTCATCTTACGCCCCTCTTGATCTGAAATGAAAACATTTTTCAATTTTCCTATGTTATTCAAATTAAATAACCTGGATAATTCAGGTAAACTTACTCATATCTCAAGGCATCCACAGGATTGGCTAAGGCGGCTTTAAATGACTGGTAGCTGATGGTCAGTAAAACAACAGCTGTTACAATAGCCCACGCAGCTGCAAAAACCCACCACTGGATGTTGATCCGGTAGGCGAAGTTTTGCAGCCATTTATTCATCTGATAATACGTGAAAGGAATGGCCACTATGCTGGCAAGCAGGACCAGCCTTAAGAATTCTTTCGAAAGTAATACATATATGTTTCGGACAGAAGCGCCGACAGCTTTACGAATACCGATCTCCTTGGTCCGTTGCACAGAATTTTGCAAAGCTAAGGCAAACAATCCAAGGCAGGCGATAAAGATCGTCAATCCTGAAAACAGGATAAAAATTCGGCCAAACATCCGATCGTTTTTGTAATGGCGGTTGAACGATTCATCCAGGAAGAAGTAATCATAGGGAATCCCGGGGAAGTAGACATTCCACTTTTGTTTGACCCAGGCCATTGTCTGGTGGAGGTTTTCAGGATCGAGTTTTATAACCACAAAACCACGGTTTCCTGACAAAAGATACGCGATAGGAATCTGTGTAGTTTTTAACGACTGCTGGTGGTAATCCAGCACTCCGATGATGCTCCAATCTTGTCCCCACATGTTGACTTTTCTGTTGATCGCTTCTTGAGGATTTTCATACCCCAGTTCCCTGATTGCAGTTTCGTTCAGGATCAAGGCCTGCTCATCGGTCGTGAAGGACTCTGTAAAGTTTCGTCCAGCCAACAGCCTGACATCGAATGCGGGGATGAAATCATAGTCGATTCCCAGCACTCTTAACGGGAAGGCCATAGAGGGATGGTCTTCAAACTTGCGGATGTATTTTTCCCAAAGGACCTCCTCCCCAGGAACGCTTGTAGCTGTCGTCACACTCTGAATCCGCGGATGGCTTACAATTTCTTCTTTAAAGGCACTGAGGTTATTGGCAAAGACAGGGGAAGGAGCCATGTTCATGCCCGGGGCATGGACGACAATCGCCTGATCGATATCTATTCCAAGATCTCTGTTCAGCATGAAAGAGATTTGATGGAATACAATAAAAGTACCGGCGATCAATGCGACAGAAATAGCCAGTTGACCGGACACTAAAAATCTTCTCAAGCGGATCCCTTTTGCAGACTTCGTCAGTTTCCCTTTGAGGATAATGACTGGCTTAAAGGCAGACAGAATAAGCGCCGGGTATATGCCAGCGATAAAAGTCCCAGCAAAAAAAATGAGCGTTAGGTCCAGCCAAAATGGCGATTGGAACAGAAAGCGGAAGGATAAATCTGCACCTGTGAGTTGTGCGAAATAGGGCTTTAGCTCCATGACGATAAGGGATGTAAAAACCGCTGCAACCAATATGATCCCCATGTATTCAAAGAAAAACTGCTTGACCAGTTCTTTTCTCAATGCTCCGGAGATCTTCCGGATCCCCACTTCCTTCGATCTTTCCATGGCGCGGGATGTGGAGATGTTGATGTAATTGACCCATGCTAAAACAAGAATGAAAATTGCGATAAGTGACAACACCTTAACAGCATTACCGTCTCCCTGTTCATCCGGAACGACTTCCTCAGCAAGGTTGGAGGACAGATGGATATCCTCGAGCGGCTGGAACAGGAATTCCTGGCGATAGTGATCTTTTTCCCATGCCTCGCTTCGTTCTGTCTTTAGCCATTGATTAATCTTTTCTTGAAAAATTTGGGAGTCCGTGCCTGGTTTGAGTGCGATATAGGTATAAAAACCAGCCCAACGCCAATCCATTTCCCCTCTGTTGCTGTCTTTTTCAAGGCGAGCAATATGAGGAAGAGACTTGTAGGACAAAAGGACATCAAACTTGAAATGGGAGTTGGAGGGGACATCCTGGCTCACACCGGTGATCTCAAAATCATATCTGTTATTGTATGTGATGACTTTCCCGATCGGGTTCTCCGCACCAAAATATTCTTTCGCCAAAGAGTCGGTGATGACAGCTTTTAGCGGCCCGGATAAGGCCGTTTCCGGATCTCCCAGAAGGAGAGGAAAATCGAACATGGTGAGGAATGAGGGAGTCACGATAAAAATCTGACTCGCTCTGAAAGAAATATTTGTATTACAGGTAAAAGCCGCATATTCTAAAAATTGCCGGGTGGCCCTGGCATAGTCTTCTACCTCAGAAAAATTCGCCACGAGCACCGGTGCGATCGCGGGAACAGATGTCGCCAGTGCCTGGATCTGTTCCCCTTCTTCATAATAATTGTACTGGAGACGGTAGATGTTTGCGGAATTCTCATGGAATGTGTCATAGCTTCGTTCATAGCTGATGTACAGAACAAGGAAAATAAATGCCGCCATACCCATGGCTAAACCCAGGATGTTGACGAGTGTGATCGTTTAGTTCCTGAAGTATGTCCGGAATGCGATCGTAAAGTAGCTCTTCAGCATGACGGCACGCCATCTGAGGATGTAGAGGATATAGAGGAATAAACTCGCCAGGCACTGATAACAGTACCACATGGAGGCCCTTGTATATCCTTCCTCCCGGTAGATCATGGAATACACTTCTTCCACATCCCCGACGATGGCATAGTTTTCCTGATATTTAGACATCCTCTTGAAGAGCCATCGGGCAATTCTAGGTGGACTTTTTCTATGAGCTGACATTAGAGATTACCTTTTGATGAATGCGCTTTTAGGGACCGACTCCCATAAGGATCTCTGGAGCTCCCTTGATTCCTGTAGAGCTTTATCTCCTTCCTTGGTGAGGCTGTAGAAAACTCTGATATTTCCTCCCCGGTTAGGCCCTGAGGTTCCTCTTTTGGTCTCCACATACCCTTTTTTCACTAGTGTATCCAGATTGTTGTAGAGCGTCCCAAAGACCATGGATTTTCCGGTGAGATCTAAGATCTTTTCTCTAATCTTCACGCCATAGGCGCTCTCTTTGAGATGCCAGATGGAGATCAAATAGATCTGTTCGGTCATTGTCAGGTTCGTCACTGCTGTGCCTCCTCGACAAAATACGAGTTTCTCGTATATCTGTCAAGCGCTTTTTAAATTTTGTTAGAGTTTTTTATTACGGAGAGTTTTAAAAGGAGAGAATCAGCTGTGTTATTAGACAGATGCTCTCAAGATAAGCCCTGGTGGGATTTTATTATCTATCTTCAGGACTGTTTATGGAAAAAACCTTAGATGAGTAAAGCAAAAAGCATATTGACTTGCCCAAGGGATAAGAAGAAAATGGCTCCTCACCGAATCAAAGAAATTTGTGTTACACATCGGTGGGGATTTTTATTTGGTTTGCCTCCAAAGTTCAGATAAGGAATAAGGAAGGCCGGAGTGAAAAGGAAGTTAACTCCGAACTCACTCCATCTCGGGTCCTTATCAGTCCAATAAGTCCGTTTCGGTTTGTGAGCGAACCAAAGTCAAGGCACACATACATATACACAAGCGAACAGATGGTTAAAAAGAAAGTCGTTTAGGTCATGAATCCCGAGAGAGAAGACGAAAGGGAAAGGCTGAAGGTGCCTCTTCCTCCACCTTTAGAGGGATTCCCTGCGCGGCCGCTGTCCCTCCGTTTGCGCGAGAGTTTCCGCTGGCGCCAGGCTTTTACAGCGCTCCATTACCCCAATTACCGCCTCTGGTTCTGGGGACAGATGATCTCGCTTTTCGGGACATGGATGCAGAGCACCGCTCTGGGTTTCTTGATCTTCGAGCTTACTCGCTCTCCTGCATATCTAGGATATACCGGATTCGCGATGGGGATCCCGAGCTGGTTTTTCATGATGTATGGCGGCGTGTTGGCCGACCGTATTCCCCGCAGGACGCTTTTGATCATCACCCAGGCGGCTATGATGATCTTGGCTTCTCTTCTGGCAGGTTTGACATTTCTTCATCTGGTTCAAGCCTGGCATATCATATTTTTGGCTTTCGGATTAGGGATCGCAAACTCTTTTGACGCCCCGGCCAGACAGGCTTTTGTTCAGGAACTTGTCGATCGTGAAGATATGACGAACGCCATCGCTCTGAATTCGACAATGTTCAATTCGGCGACCACCATCGGCCCGGCTGTATCCGGAGTCATTTACGCCCTTTTCGGCCCTGCTTGGTGTTTCACAATAAACGCCCTATCTTTCCTTGGCGTAATCGCAGCCCTGCTAAAGATGCGGATCCCTTACAAACCCAAGCTCCCCGGGAAAAACTCCACCCGCACCGAACTGAAGGAAGGCATGCGATTCGTTCGGAATGAAGCCATGATACGGACACTTATAAGCATTGTGGCTATGACCAGCTTTTTCGGGATTTCCTTTGCAACTCTCTTTCCGGCTTGGGCCGTGAAGATCCTGGGTGGGGACGCGGTGACAAACGGCTGGATGCAGTCTGCACGGGGTTTAGGCGCTTTATTCGGCGCTTTAACGATCGCCTCTCTCGGCCGTTTCAAGTTCAAAGGGAGGCTGCTGTCTATAGGGACCTTTGTCTTCCCCCTTCTGCTGTTGAGTTTTGCTTTCATCCGCTGGTTCCCGCTTTCCCTTCTCATACTTTTTGCAGTGGGCGTGGCTACGATGCTCATCTTCAATCTAGCAAATGCATTGGTCCAGACTCTGGTTCCGGACGTGTTGCGCGGAAGAGTGATGAGCATTTACAGTTTTTCCTTTTTTGGGCTGATGCCGGTCGGTGCCCTGTGGGTTGGCCAGATCGCTGAACACATCAGTGAACCTGTCGCAATATTCACCAACGCAGTGATCCTTTTGGGCCTTTTTTTCCTAATCAAGATCTATGCACCCAAGCTGCGTGACCTCCCCTAACGAGCGGGAGGCCAAGAATATACAGCCCACCTCCAATTTCTTCGAAAAATCGTAAAAATATCCTTGACTTGTCAAACGATTTGTTCTATTTTTCGTACAAATAGATATGGAGAGGCAAAATGAAAGACTTAAACCTGAGTGAAGAGATGTTTCTACTGGCGGTGTGGAAGCTCAAAGATAATGCCTATGGCGTGACGATAAGGCAATACGTGGCCGAAGAAACTGGCAGGAACTACCCTATCGGCACCATTTACAGTGCATTGGACAAAATGGCTCGAAAAGGATATTTACGAAAAACCATGGGCGATCCGATCCCGGAACGGGGCGGCCGAAGCAAAAACTACTATCACATCACTAAAGAAGGAATAGAAGCCTTAAAAACCGCCATGGAACTTAAGAATCTGCTTTGGAACTCTCAAACCGAGATGGCGCTCAATAAAAGCTGACCGATCCTAGATATGAATGAATATGAATAAACAAAAGCAAAGACCGCCAAAAATCGCCGAAGGGATCCTCAAGCTCCTCGCCAACAGAAGAGCCCAATCGGCAATCATCGGCGACCTGGAAGAGGAGTACACAGCCCTCACAGAAAGCCGCGGAAAAACCTATGCTCTTCTGTGGTACTGGAAGACCATTATCCTCTCTCTCCCTTCATTTATAAAAAATAATGTGTCCTGGAGTTTAACCATGTTTATAAATTATTTAAAGATCACGCTGAGAAACCTCCTCCGAAACAAGCTTTCTTCCACCATTAATATTTTGGGGCTTGCAGTGGGAATGGCCTGTTTTATCTTGATCGCCCTATGGGTGCAGGATGAGTTGAGCTACGATAAATTCCACACAAACAAGGATGAACTCTATCTGCTCACCATTACTCACCCCAACGATATCGTGGATTACAATGTCCCCTACGCTCTTGCACCTGTCCTGGCTTCAGAATACCCGGAGATCCTTGAATACACACGGATATATGAATTGGACACAATGACTTGTTCGTTCAAATATCAACGCCAAAACGGCCAGCAGGTTAAGTTCTATGAAGACAATTTCATTCTTGTCGACCCATACTTTTTTTCCATGTTCACATTTCCTTTTGTTCAAGGAGATCCAACGACGGCATTGGAAAATCCCGATTCCATTGTTCTAAGAGAGGAGACCGCAAAAAAGTATTTTGGCGAGGACAATCCTCTGGGCAAAAAATTAACCTTCAACAACCGTGATGATTTGATCGTCACCGGTGTCATCCGTATCCCTTCCAACTCCCACATCCAGTTTGATTTTCTGGCCCCTCTGGATGATGATATAGCCACCAACTGGAATTGGAAGGACCAGTCCTTTGTCCTGATGGACAAAAATATACACCTTGGCGACTTCAGAGACAAAATCGCAAGCTCTCTAAATACACATTATCCACACAACATCTCAGGGACTTTTAAAGTCGACATCATGCCCATGACCAAAGTCCACCTGTCTTTCGGCCGAATGACCTACGTTTATATATTTTCTGTGATAGCGGTGTTTATCCTGTTCATTGCCTGCATCAATTATATGAACCTGGCAACAGCGAGTTCGAGCAGCCGGGCAAAAGAGGTGGGTTTGCGCAAAGTTGTGGGCGCCAAGAGGACGCAACTCATCTATCAATTCCTAGGGGAATCTATCTTCATGTCTTCGTTTTCGCTGATTCTCTCACTTTTCTTTGTCAAGATGGCCCTCCCTGTTCTCAACATCCTCACATCCAAACATTTGACATTTTTTTCAACACAAACTCATGTTTTATATATTCTTCTGTTTGGCCTGGTTTTATTTGTGGGGATTGTGTCGGGGAGCTACCCCGCACTGTTTCTTACAAGGATAAAGCCTGTGGACACGCTCAGAGCTTCTCTCCACTTCAAAGGCAACCGGTCGTTATTCCGGGTAGTCTCGGTCGTCGGGCAATTCACAATTTCCGTATTGCTCATTGTCTGCACAGTTGTGGTTTACAGACAGTTGAACTATGTCCAGAATAGGCCTTTGGGTATTAACACAGATTATGTACTGAAACTCCCTTTCAACACAGACCTGAAAAGACGTTATCCGACCTTCAGAAACGAGCTTCTGCGAAATCCCAACATCCT
>JBATYS010000123.1:0-1639 GCA_049674205.1 Candidatus Aminicenantaceae bacterium | reverse complement strand
GTTGTGCAGTACGGCTATGTCCTTGATGACGGAGAGACGGATGTCCCTCCAGAAATCAGAAGAATCTGGGACGATGCGCAAAAAATTCGTCAAATCACAGCAGATAACATCAAGGTGGACCGAACCGGCCATGAAACATTTGAAATCATTACACAGAAACTCACAGAAGCTGGATTTAACGTAAATCCCGTCCAGAGATTTCACGAAGAACAGGATCCTGAAAAGACCCAGGTTTCCATCGACTTACATGCCCTAGGAAAAGGACGAAATGCCCCGAGGATCGGCTCAATTGGCCCCGCTTGGGAACATGAGATTCCACTCCCGCTGTACCACCATTTCATGATGGAATTCTTTATATACAGGGCCTCGCCCTCCAAAAGACACGGATCAAAATATCTAATGTTATGGTTTCATGACGGCGCGATTGTTACTGAACGCGGAGTCGAGTTTTTGTCCCCACCGCCCACAAAGATTCGTCTCATTCGTTAATGACAGGCTCCTTGTCTTATATTGAAGACATTCTCCCTGTGTTGAACATGACCATGGACGATTCGTTACGAGATGCTTGTGACAGTCTTGTTCCCCCGGGAAGCACTGTAGCTAATTTCCACAACACATCCGGATGGATAGTAGGACAGATCATCTAAATAAAGGAGGAATTATGAGATCGAAAATCTTATTAGGGTTAACACTTATGTGTGTGCTACTTCTCTCTGTCGGATGTTCAGACGTGTCTGAAAAGGGAAGAGAGGCTGATGCAGCTGAGCAGGAAACGAAGGTTGATGTGACATTCACCAAACAGGTTGAAGTGTTTGGAATTCATATTTATGCAACAAACACCACTGGTGACGACAAGTTACTCCACGCCGCCAACGTATTGGCTGAATTCATCGATAACGACGAAGACGGCGTGCCCGACAATCCGAAGATCATGATGGCTTTGATAGAGGGAAAAGGTGCTATCGTCATGAGAAAGACTGAAGGAGAGAGGCCCACGGGTCCGCGTCCGAGAGGCCAAGGTCTATATGATGAGGAAACGATCCCTGATGCAAGAGAACAGGGTAAATTCGACGGTTCATGGGAAGAAATCCTGCATATGGTGACGGACGTGGGATGGGCGGGCGCATACCCTGAGGTTTTTGACAGAGTGCCTGGCACTGAGATTTCAAATGCACTGGATAAAGCCAGAGGGGGCCGCTTTGAGGAGGTTCCGGAGCAATATCCCGATGGCGCCTGGTTTACCTATGATGACGAAACATGCGATTATGACTGCCAGAATTCTGAATATATTTACTGGGCTCTTACCTCGATACTCGGGGCACAGGATTATCCTGGACGTTTAGAGCAGATCGGTCGTGAATGGAGATTAAATACAAGAGAAAAAGTGAAGGAACAGGATCCGGCTGTTTACGCTATCCTCACCAATCCGGAGTATAAATTACCGACCGTGTTGCCAGATGGGAAATACAAAGCAGAGACGTTTACAATTCAAGCTTATAGTCCTCAATAATCGCAGAAGCTATTTGAAAAAGGGAAAACTAAATATAACGGGCAATAATTATGCCAAAAATATCTCATGAGGTTTTCCAACACATGTTCAACTCTAGTCGTCCATTTTAGGACATTCATTGGTTCATTA
>JBATYS010000122.1:0-2963 GCA_049674205.1 Candidatus Aminicenantaceae bacterium | reverse complement strand
ATGTTTTCGCTCCTGTCAGATTTTTAACGCCATTCCTCATCACCTTTTCGGCGTCTGCGGATCTGCGCACGTTTACAATTATTCTGCATCTTTGGCCTCGACTTTGAAGCGCCACACTTCTTTATTCCTTCCGTGCTCATACAGTCCTCGACGCCCGACTTCGTCGGGTTCCCTCTGCGGCGATTCGCGAAGGCTAAATCTTCTTTATGTCGCTCAAACTATCTTCCTTGATTCTAGTTGGTAAGTCAAAACTGTACAGCAACTAGGGAATTTTGCCCCATCACTTCCCATCTATCTCAACTTTTTTATATACGATATTAAAAAACTTTCAACTTTTTTTCTCCTTAATAATTCAAAAAAGGAATATTTTTTCTGTATTCAAGTGATTAGGCATGTAACTTGCATAGTAGTTTCATTTGATTCGGGCGATGAACTAAACCGACTTTATCTGTCTCCGTCCTACCAAGCCAGAATCTAGCAACATATTTAATGTTTCGAAAGGAATATAAAGATGAAAATTGTCAAACTCAAAAATGAGAACCTTTTTCCATTCCTTGAAGGAATCTCAAAAGACGCAGACTTATGGGCGCCAGTAAAAAAATACAGCGACAGACATGTCTTCCAGATCGTTGAGGATCTTTCACTCATCGACCTCGACTACACACGAACTCTTCTTCCCCCGCGGAACATCATTCTTCCTCCAAAGATCGATATGTTTCGGGTGGCGGGAATGGAGTACGAGCTGAATTTTTCCCATGTTACCAAAAGAATCCTATTCGGTATCCATCCTTGTGACATCCATGGCTTGCTCATTATGGACAAATTCTACTCTCACTCGTACGAAGATCCTTACTACATAGAGTCACGAAAGAACACGGTCATTCTCGGGCATTCATGCTGGCCAGATGAAAATTGTTTGTGCAAATCCACTAATACTCACATTGTTGAAGAGGGATACGATCTGTTCTTTACAGATCTCAAACAAGATTACTTGGTTTGGATCGGTTCCAGTCGGGGTGATGACCTCATACGTGTGAGACCCGATCTTTTTGAGGAAGAGATTACTGACAATGACATCCAGAGTTTTATCCGAAAGCGAGAGGAAAAAGAGAAAGCGTTCCAAGCGGATATCAATTTCACAGCCATGCCTGATTTAATGGAGCTCAAGTATAACGATCCCCTCTGGGAGGATTTGGGCTTTGCGTGTTTAGCCTGTGGCTCCTGTTCCAATGTATGCCCAACATGCAATTGTTACAATGTCGAGGACAGACCCGTTTTGGGAAAGAATTGTTCAAACGTTAGCCGGTGCTGGGATGCCTGTACTCTCGAAAACTATTCTGGAGTTGCAGGCGGAGAGAATTTCCGGGAAAAAAGATCCGACCGGCTTAAGCTGTGGTATACGCACAAGCTCCAAGCCTATATCTCAAAATATGGAAAACCCGCATGTGTCGGCTGCGGCCGATGTGTGGCGACATGTCCAGTGGATATCAATGTTCTCACAGTCGGAAAAACACTGGACGGAAATGGCGTTGATTCCTTTTGGAAAAGACTCAGCAAAGAGGTGGCAAAATGAATGGTGAAATCAAAGAAACAACACGAGACAACCCTTTTTTACCGGAATCCGCACGGATAGTAAATACACGATATCTCACCAAAGACGTTAAATTTTTCCAGGTGCGATTCAGGGATATGGAGAAAGCTCTCTCCTTCAAGTACAAACCCGGCCAGTTTGCCATGGTGTCTGTACAGGGTTCTGGAGAAGCGCCATTCTGTATATCTTCAACCCCATCACGGCCAGGACTAATGGAATTTTGTATCCAAAAGAAAGGGACGGTCACGGATGCTCTTTTCCGGCTCAAAGAGAATGACCTCATAGGAGTGAGGGGGCCATACGGTAATGGCTTTCCAGTTGAGGACATGGAGGGAAAAGATGTGATGATAGTCATGGGAGGATTGGGAGTCGCTCCTCTTCGTTCTGTCCTGCTCTATTGCCTTGATAATCGTGATCTATTCAACAGGGTGATCCTTCTCCATGGAGCGAGAACTCCATCGGATATGATATTCAGGGATGAGTTTTTGGCTCTTAAGGAGAGAGATGACCTGGAGTGTTTTCTGACTGTGGATCAAGATGACTCAGGAGAATGGAAAGATAATGTTGGCGTAGTCACCACCATCTTCCCGAAGCTCAAGTCAATCGATCCTTCATCAACCTACGGATTAGTCTGTGGCCCTCCCATCATGTACAAATTCGTAATCCAAGAGTTCATCAAGCTGGGCATCCCCAAAGATCAGATCTTGATGACGCTGGAAAGACGGATGAAATGTGGAGTTGGCAAGTGTGGCCATTGTGCGATCGATTATATCTACACGTGTATTGATGGCCCCGTCTTCACGTATTGGGATGTTATCCACATGAGGGAGCTCATCTAAGGGGAAAAAAATGAACAACAATAAACCAAAAATCGGGATTTATGAACTCACAGGCTGTGCGGGAGATGCCCTCCTCATTCTTGATTGCGAAGAAGAACTCTTGGATATCTTTCAGACTGCTGATATCCAATCCTTTCTCATGGCCAAGAGTGACAATATCGATGGAGAACTCGATGTGGCTCTTGTTGAGGGATCGGTTACAACAGAGAAAGAGATCGAGGAGCTGAAAGATATCCGCCAAAGATCGAAGATCGTGGTGGCAATCGGTTTGTGCGCCACAGTGGGTGGCCTTCAGGCCCGATTCACAGATCCCCAAGAGTGGGAAAAGAATCTCAAGAAGGTGTATGGCGATGTGGAGATGACCCATACAAAAGCCCTACAATCCAAGCCGATCGACGCCTATGTCGACGTAGATTTTTATCTGCCCGGTTGCCCCATCGGCAAAGAGCAGTTCTTGAATTTTTTTACACGCTTGGTGGGAGGAAGCCCCCCAGAAAAATATCCCAATCCTGTCTGTGTGACCTGTAAGTACA
>JBATYS010000121.1:0-1835 GCA_049674205.1 Candidatus Aminicenantaceae bacterium | reverse complement strand
ATGTTTTCGCTCCTGTCAGATTTTTAACGCCATTCCTCATCACCTTTTCGGCGTCTGCGGATCTGCGCACGTTTACAATTATTCTGCATCTTTGGCCTCGACTTTGAAGCGCCACACTTCTTTATTCTTTCCGTGCTCATACAGTCCTCGACGCCCGACTTCGTCGGGTTCCCTTGAACTGTTTTTAATAATAGACTTTCCCTTATTCATCCCACTAGGAAATGTTGGAGTATCACCACCACCACTCTTAAGAATCTTATCCAAACCTTTCTCCAACAGTGTATTGAAAGGCTCATTCCAGTTGAAGTCAATAGCATCTGTAGCAAGCTTTCCAACCCGTCCCTTTCTCACAGTGATAGATGAAAAAGCTATCATTACCAACTCTCTCTTTTTGTGGTCAGGAAGTCCATCATACTGAGAAGCCAAGTCTGAACACATCTGCATGGTATTCAGAAACTCATCCACATCCAACTCAACTGATTCTTCCAAAGCTTCTAACTGCTCTTTCAAATTATCAACCTCATCTCTGGCTTTTAGTAGCTCTTCCTTGAATTCTGAAATAGTCTCAAAATCAGGGTCTTGAGCTTGCATCCTAATCAGTCCTTTCATGAGCTTCTGCTTTTGTTCAATCTCTATCTGAAGATTCTTTTTCTCAACAGCAACCACACTCATCCTGCTTTCATGCTCTCTTTTCAGTGCTGAAGACAGTTCTTTAAAAACCTTTTTGTCATAGTGCAAGAGCTTCAACTGGTTCTTAATCTCTTCCTCAATCCTGTCTTCTGACAGCATTCTTTCTGGACAATTAACAATAGTTTCTCCTTTGTACTTACCAACTCCTGAATGGTTCAAACCAAACTTTTCTTTGTACCAGTCAGGATTAGAATTCTTTTTGCCATAGGTGCATCTGTAGTAAATTCCTGAACCACTTCTCTTCCCTTTGAAATTTTCCTTCATATCATTTGGAGTCAGTAATGAACCGCAGAAAGCACACTTCAACAAACCCCTGAACTTAAAGAATTTGGTTGGTGAAAATTTCTTGGTTGAATATTTAACAGCCTTCCTGCTAAGTATCTTCTGCACCTTCTCAAAAAGCTCTTCACTGATAATTGGCTCATAGTTTGAAGCATTCCAAAGCTCTCTCTTATTTGTGGTTGGATTTGTGAACCAGAACTTCCCAGAATAAAATGGATTTCTCAACATGCTAAGTAGACCTGCTTTTGAAATGTGTCTATTCTCTGCTTCTGGATTAGTCTTAGTTCTCTTCCCCTTTACCGTAAAACCTTTGTTCTTCAGTATCCTGGCAAGCTCTTCCAGTGAGTAAGTATCTTCAACATACATCCCAAAAGCTTCTTGCACCAACTTTCCTCTTTCTGGGTCAATAATAATTTTCTTGTGAATGCTACCACTCTTGAAGCCTTCAATTACATTCAGATATCCAACTGGAGCCACAGAAGGAAACTCACCCTTCTGAAGTTTGTAGTCTATGACTTCCTTAACTCTCTCAGATTTCCTTGCAGAGTCATACCAGTGCCTTTGAACTTCAGTTCTCCATCTGTCCTCTTCATTAACTCTACTTTCCTTGTGAATTACCACATTGTCATAGACAAAATGAAGTTCAACTTTCCCTTCTCTCCTCAGTCTATCTGTTTCAACCATAACCATCCCAGAACTGTCCCTTGAAAACCTGCTAATGTCATAAAGGAAAAGAGCTACTGGCTCATTTAGCTGTTGGATTTCCGTGAGCACCTTCATAAACCTTTGCCTCTTCCCTTTGTGAGCACTCTCTATGATTTCCCTAACATCTCCAATAATCTCAAAACCATTTGCAGTAACAT
>JBATYS010000120.1:0-2877 GCA_049674205.1 Candidatus Aminicenantaceae bacterium | reverse complement strand
ATCTGAGGTTCTAAATTGCGTGATATAGAATCAGAGGAGATGGATTGAGCGACATAAGGGAAGATTTAGCCTTCACGAATCACTGCCGAGGGAATCCACCGAAGGTGGACGTCGAGGACTGTATGAGCACGAGAGAAATAGACATATGTGGCACTCTCAAGTCGAGGCCTCAGATTCAGAATAAAGATAATAAAGCGCAGATCCGCAGACGCCGTGAAGGTGATGAGGGAATGGCGTTAAAAATCTGACGAGAGCGAAAACAGATCCTTTGATTCTATCCCTTTTATTGGATCAGTAGTTCTTTTTCAGATCCATGCCTGAATAGAGGTGCCCAACCTCATCAGCATAACCGTTGAACATCAAAGTCGGGCGCTTGCCTTCCTCTCCGATCCGTCGCTCTCTCGCCTGGCTCCATCGAGGATGCTCGACATCGGGATTGACATTTGCATAGAATCCATATTCCCTTGAATTTGCTTTCCGCCAGCTTGTCTTAGGCAACTTTTCGACAAAGCGGACCTTCACGATGGACTTTGCGCTCTTGAATCCATACTTCCATGGGACGACGATCCGGATGGGCGCTCCGTTTTGATTCGGAAGGATCTCTCCGTACAGGCCTACAGCCATGAGAGCGAGTGGATGCATGGCCTCGTTCAGCCGCAAAGCTTCAGTGTAAGGCCAATCGAGAACACGTGTGCGCTGGCCAGGCATTCGTTCAGGCGCATAAACAGTCTCGAACTCAACGAACTGTGCCTTTGAAGCAGGCTGACACTTCTTGACAAAATCGGAAAGAGGGAATCCTACCCATGGTAAAACCATGGACCAGGCCTCCACACAACGCCATCGGTAAATGCGCTCCTCAAGAGGGAACATATGGATAAGCTCGTCGATATCGAATGTAATTTTATCCTTGACCAATCCTTCCACTGAAAGAGACCAAGGCCGCGTGCGGAAATCGCGACTGAGCTCTTTGACAGACCTTTTTCCGGTCGAGAATTCATAGAAATTTGTATAAGTCGCCGCTTCCTCATAGGGAGTCAATCTGTCTTGAACAACATATTCTCCTTTTTTCTCCACCGTGAGTTTTTGCTCCAATCGAGAATCTTTTTGAAAGTAAGAGTGCGGGATGAAAAATCCGCTGGCAGCTAAGGAGGCTGAACTGGCAAGGAATTGGCGACGATTGATATAATGTTTTTTTTCTGTGATCTCCGAAAACTTGATCGCCTGCGCCTTTTTGATAAGCATGGACACCCTCCTGTCAAACCATATGGTCTGTCTCAAGAACCTTATACCACAGTCATTGAGTGTGGTCAAAACAGATTGTCTACAGAGACCTTCAGCAAAGAAATTCAATGGACGTGCATTGACTCCTAGGCGCGCCTAAACTATACTATGTATATAGACTTTATGTAATCCAGGAGGTGACATGAGTCAAAAGATCGGCGGGATAATCGTGATCATGATCCTGTTTATCGGATGGAACATCGTGACATCAAATGCCAGGGATAACGTTTCTTCGGAATTACTCCCGGATGGAGAGATAAAAATGGTCAAAAAAGTCATAAGATCTGAGGAAGAATGGAAAGAGATATTGACACCCGAGCAGTACCGCGTTCTGAGAAAAAGCGGCACAGAGCGGGCCTTCACCGGGCAATACAACGATTTTTATGAGGAAGGAGTCTACATCTGTGCCGCTTGTAGCACTCCCCTTTTCAGTTCCGGTACAAAATACAACCATGGGACAGGATGGCCGAGTTTTACTGCGGTTCTTGAAGAATACAATGTCGAATACAGAGCGGACTATTCTCTCCTGATGAAGCGGACCGAAGTGAGATGCGGTGTTTGCGGCTCGCATCTTGGCCATGTGTTTGATGACGGACCATCCCCTACTCATAAACACTTCTGCATCAATTCTGTGGCATTGGATTTTACATCGAAAGACACTGGATCCACGGTCTCATCCACAGATCAAGAGCATAACGAGGAGAACAAAATTGTAACAGAGACTGCCACTTTTGCCGCAGGATGTTTTTGGGGTGTGGAGCATAAGTTCGGTCAGCTGAAGGGTGTCTTCTCCACAACGGTCGGCTATTCAGGTGGAGAGGTCAAAAATCCCTCTTACAAACAAGTTTGTTCAAATGATACCGGGCATGCCGAAGCCGTGCACATCATCTATGATCCCGCAGAAATCACATATGAAGATCTCGTGGCTTTTTTCTTTAAAATCCACGACGCTACGCAGATCAACAGGCAGGGACTCGATGTAGGATCTCAATACAGGTCAGCCATATTTTATCATGATGATACACAGAAGAAGACTGCGCTCAAGGTTATCGAAGATCTGAACACATCAGGACGTTATAAAAAGCCCATAACGACTCAAGTCGTCCCCTATTCTGAATTCTATAAGGCCGAAGAATACCACCAGAAATACTACGATAAACTGAGAAAAAAGTAATGAGACCTCAGTGAATGTTCAGTTTCACGAATTTTGATTCCCAGGGTTTTATGTGGATCGATTCCCCAGGCTCTCCGATTATCTCCTCAATAACATTGACTTCGGTCAGGGATTGCTTCCGGGAATCTACGAATGGTAAGACAACACTCAGTTCCGCAGGTTTTCCATCTGTTTCTCGGAGATGTAGGATGATTCCCTCTCCATCCTGGGAGGGTTTTGCACTCACGAGAAGGATGTTATCCTGATTCGTTTTTAGCAGCGACTGTGTGAGGGGGGCTTTTGAAGATTCTCCGGCGGGAAAAACTCTCGAGAGAAGTGGGACTCGCGAATTCCAGCTGAATCGAGTGGCATAAGAGTTGGACTTGTTTTGTGTGGACGTCAAAAAGTATTTCCACTTGAACTCACCTTCCTGACTGGCGCGG
>JBATYS010000119.1:0-1599 GCA_049674205.1 Candidatus Aminicenantaceae bacterium | reverse complement strand
CGCTTCAAGCATCTTATTGTAAGCAGCAAAAAGCAGTTCTTGGGAATAGGCGACATTGTGGACACTTTTACCCTTGTCCACAATTTCGATATTGAATAGGGCTTCTTCCATAAGTGATTCCGCACTCTTCTTGTTTGTGTGTCTTGATCCTTTGACATTCTGCAATGTGGCATTGTAGATAGACCTGATTTGGATCAGTTTTTTTGCGGTTGAGGCTTCCCAATCCCTGAGGATGAGAGAAAAACCTTTGCCATGGCAAGATTCACAGGCTTCCGCCTCGGAAACAAATGTTTCTCCCTTGATGCCGTCGCCTTTGGCTTCCTCATGAAAGATGTGACAGCCTTTGCAGCTCAGCCCTTTTTCAAGCATGATGTTGGGCATGGGGTGAGATACGCCCTTACCACCTTCTCCGATATACAGCATTTTTTGAGCTTTATGAAAATCCGTGTGACAGGATTGGCAATTGGCGATAGATTCAATATCCTTGATGATCTTGTGCTGGATTTCCATATGGCATTGGTTACACTCGATCTTGTCTTCATAGATATGTTCTGTGTGCATCAGATCGGTGTCGTCATACTTTTCTAACCTTTCTCTTTCCCAGTGGCACTTGTAGCAATTTTCTCTGGGGACTTCTCCATCTCCAATGACAGTATCACTGTGACATTTGTCGCAGGTGAAGCCGTTATCAAACACAAGAGAGTGATTGAATCGAGCAGATTCATTATCTACCAGAGTTTCTTTTGTGTGACAGTGGGAACAATCATCTATCTGGGGATAGTGCTCACTTTTCTTGAAATGACAGATGAAGCAGGTGCTTTCGGTGACCGTGATATGCTCTCCTTGGACGATCTGAGAGTGACAGCTTGTGCATTGAAGGCGTTTTCCCCTCTTTAGATCTTCAAAATGGATTTTATGGTCGAAGATCACTTTTTTAAATTTGACCCGGCCTTCGAGCAACCTTTTGTCATGGCAGCCTTCTGTTAAACAGCTCTCATCGCGTATCTCTGCCCATGGTTTAGATTTGACGTAGAGCTTAGTCCAGTAGCGACCGACCATGACCAATCCTTCGATTTTTTTCCTCAATACGGATCGGATTCCGCCACTTGGAGGATAATGGCAGGCACTGCACTCAAATTCACTGTGGGAGGATGTCTCCCAGCTATGGAAAAAAGGCTTCATGTAGTGGCAGGAAGCGCAAAATCCTGAATGTGATGTGAATTCTACAGCTGCAACAAAAAAAACGAGAGCGAATACAGCAATACCTCCAAAAATAATGAGTCTTTTCTTTCTTTTCTTATATTTCTTTTCTTTCATTGCATATCCCTTATTTATATTCGATCCTGTCTATGTAGTCTATCTGGTTGAGCTTGTATCTCTTGGCGATTGTGCTATCTTATTTTTTTGGATATTGAGCCTTGCAATTGAGCCTGGCAATTTGCGGGGTCATTAAGCTACCGAGACTATGCATAGCTGTGGAGTCCGGCCAGCAAATAGTTCACGCCGAAGTAGGTGAAGAGTGCAGCCAGGAATCCGATTATTGCAATGAGTGCGGACCGTCGGCCCTTCCAGCCCATTACAACCCGTGTGTGTAAATAC
>JBATYS010000118.1:0-2908 GCA_049674205.1 Candidatus Aminicenantaceae bacterium | reverse complement strand
CTCAACAAACTTATGAAGTCATCAAAGAGTTGATCGCTCACGAGAAAGCCAGGTCAGCCATCATCATCGCCGGCGGTATTGGCGAAAAGAAAGGGACACAGGACCTGGAGGAGGAGATCAAAAAACTCCTCGAGGATGGCATTCAAGAGAATAAACTCACTCCGGTCGTCAACGGCGGCAACTGTCTGGGCATATTCTCTAAACCTGGAAAATACGACACAACCTTTGTGCCCGATTACAAACTGCCCCGAACGACAGGCCGCAAGACCAATCTCGTTTACCTGAGCCAGAGCGGGGCGTTCATGATCTCCCGGATGAGCAAGCTTCCCAATATCGAACCCCTCTACGCCATATCGATCGGCAATCAGATCGATCTCACAGTGTCGGATTACCTGCACTACTTCAAGGATGATGATGAAGCCAAGGTGTTCGGGGTGTATGTTGAAGGTTTTATGCCCGCGGATGGTCTTGCCTGTGCCCAAGCGGCCTGCCAGATCGTCAACAAAGAAGGGAAGATGATCGTCATCTACAAGGCAGGGCGCACCCCCGAGGGGAGAGAGGCCACAGCCAGTCACACAGCTTCGGTGGCCGGGGATTACAGCGTCTCCAAAGCCATCCTGGAAGAGGCCGGTGCCATCGTTGCAGACAGTATCTTTGATTTTGAAAACTACGTGAAAAACCTTTCCTTCTTGGCCCACAAGGAGATTCGAGGGAACCGGATCGCCATCATCAGCAATGCAGGCTTTGAATGTGTGACCATGGCCGACAATCTCAAGAACGACCAGGAGTTCCGGCTTGCAGAATTCTCACCGGAAACAAAGGAGAGGATCTCTCAAATCTTAGAGACGCAGGGCATTACCCGGCTCCAGGATGTCCACAATCCTCTGGATACAACACCTGTGGCCAATGATGCCGTGTTTGCTGATTGTGTGTTGGCCATGCTCGAGGATGAGAATGTGGATTGCGCCATCGTATCGCCTGTGCCAATGACACCCTCCATGCAGACGCTTGTGCCGGGGCGGTTCCATGAGGAAAATGTGTACCATCCCAACAGCATAGCTATGCGGCTTATCGATATCTTCCAAAAAACAGATAAACCTTTTGTTGTGAACCTCGATGCAGGCGACATTTTTAAGCCGATGACAGATTGCTTGGAACAAGCGGGCGTGCCGACCTTCCGTCGTTCGGATGTCGCTGTGAAATTTTTGAGGAAATATATCAACAATCGCCTCAAGATCCGTGCACAGTACGAGCACAAAACTTAATGATAAATATGGTATAATGCCGTTTTAACTGAAAGGGAACTATCGAATGACCGCTATGAACAGGGATAACTTAGAAGAACTTTTTCGTAAGCACGGATATACTGATTTCAAATGGATCGATCCAAAAGAATTTGTCGTTGCCCAGTGGGTGAGGATGAAGTGCATGTTTGGCTGTGATGAATACGGGAGAACAGCAACATGTCCACCGAATGTGCCCTCTGTATCTGAGTGTGAACGATTCTTTCGCGAATATAAAGATGCTGTCATTTTCCATTTTGAGAAGGAAGTGGATAAACCCGAGGACCGCTTGGATTGGACACGAGAGCTCAACCTAAAGCTTCTGGAGCTCGAAAGGGAGGTCTTTTGTTCCGGCTATGAGAAAGCTTTTCTGCTGTTCTTGGACAGCTGTAATCTTTGCGATGGCTGTCCGGGAGTGAGGGCGAAATGTAAAGAACCCGAGCAGGCCCGACCCACTCCCGAGTCGTTGGCCATGGATGTCTTTACAACTGTCCGTAAGGTTGGCTATACGATCAACGTGCTCTCTGATTATGACGAGAAGATGAACAGGTTTGCGTTTCTTTTGATCGAATGAATGGTGCGGAAGACCTGCGCCTGCCGCGACTAATATAATGGAAAAAGAGATGTCCATAAGGGAAAGGATAGAGGCGCTCGAAAAAGAGACCCTCCACGAGAAGGCCTGCCTGAGCTCCGACTCCAAGGGGAGGGAGCGCCCAGAAAAGTTCCATTCCATAAGGACTGCTTTCCAGCGCGACAGAGACAGGATCATCCACTGCAAATCATTCCGGAGATTGAAGCACAAAACCCAGGTGTTTATGGCTCCTTTTGGAGACCACTACCGCACACGCTTGACCCACACGCTCGAGGTCTCGCAGATCGCCCGCACAATAGCCAAAGCCTTGCGGCTGAACGAGGATCTGACAGAAGCTATTGCCCTGGGCCATGATCTGGGGCACACACCTTTTGGGCATGCAGGGGAGAACACCTTAAATACTCTTCTTTCTACAGGTTTCACTCATTCTGAGCAGAGCCTTCGCGTGGTGGAACAGTTGGAATACGAGGGGAAAGGTCTCAACCTCACTTATGAAGTACGCGACGGCATCTCTAAGCATTCAAAGGGGAAGGGAGCCATCCTGAGCAAGAATGAAGAGGATATGCCGGCCACACTGGAAGGACAGATCGTCAGGGCCTCGGATGTAATCGCCTATGTGAATCATGATATCGACGATGCCGTGAGAGCGGATGTCATCAAAGCCAAAGACATCCCCGAACATCTCGTCGAGATCTTCGGTAAATGGTATGCCTACCGGATAGACAAGATGGTCGAAGATGTGGTCGAATCCAGCCTCAATAACGGCCTGGCAAAGATTGCCATGAGCGAAGCGATCGCAAAAGGCGTTGAAGAACTCCGCAAGTTCCTCTATGATCGTGTGTATTTTAATCCGGCGGCCAGTGCCGAGCTTAGAAAAACAGAGAAGATCATGACGGACCTGTTCGCGCATCTGATGGAGGATCCGGCGGATTTGATCAAACCGTATCCGGAAGGGGATTCGCTGGAAAGACGCGTGGGCGATGCAATAGCCGGCATGACCGACCTCTATGCCCTCCGGCTCTATGAGAAGTTT
>JBATYS010000117.1:0-1909 GCA_049674205.1 Candidatus Aminicenantaceae bacterium | reverse complement strand
GCTTATGAGCGTTTCAGGAAGAGAGAAAACAAACAGGGCTATGAAAAGTTTTGTGAAGAAAATGTTTACTGGCTCGATGACTATTCCTTGTGTATCGCTTTGAAATCCCGATTTCGGAAGAGACCTTGGCACAAGTGGCCTACAGAGATCAAGGACAGGCAGCCAAAGGCCATAGATAACATGCGCACAGACCTGACCCATGAGATTCGCAGAGAAAAGTTTCTCCTGTATGTGTTTTACAAACAGTGGACCAGCCTGAAGAACTATTGTAATCAGAAGGGGATCCAGGTCATCGGAGACATCCCTATCTATGTGGTTCATGACAGTGTGGATGTTTGGGCTCACCCGGAATTGTTCAAGCTTGATAATAACAAAAAGCCTTATGTTGTGGCGGGTGTTCCTCCAGATTATTTCAGCAATGCCGGGCAACTCTGGGGAAATCCTCTTTACCGATGGGATGTGATGCAGAAGAGAAAATACGACTGGTGGGTCGAACGAATGGCTCATAATCTTAGACTTTTCGATTGGGTGAGGATCGACCATTTTCGCGGGTTTGTCGGTTACTGGGAAATTCCCGCTAAGGAGAAAACAGCCATACGTGGGAGATGGGTCAAGGCCCCTGCAATAGATTTTTTTAAAACGATAAAGCAGAGATTCAAGCCCTTACCCATCGTTGCAGAAGATCTGGGAATTATCACTTCCGACGTCAAAGAGATCATGGACCTTTTTGCCTTTCCTGGAATGAAAGTTCTGCTTTTTGCCTTTGGGGAGGATAATCCTGAGCATCCCTATTTACCCCACACGTATAGAAAAAATTGTCTTGTCTATACAGGAACGCACGATAACAATACGGTGCAGGGGTGGTTCAATGGGGAGGCAAAGCCAGAGGATAAGAAAAGGCTGTTTCGCACCATCGGCCGGTTTGTCCCGGACAAAGAAATCCACTGGGAATTTATCCGGCTGGGGGCGATGTCCATGGCCAACACACTTATCGTTCCCATGCAGGATATTTTAGGGCTGGGAGTCGAGGCGCGGATGAACAGGCCGGCTACAAAAACAGGTAACTGGCGCTGGAGGCTTTTGCCCGAGCAGTTGACACCAGCGTTGATCCAGAGTTTGAGAGAGATAACGACGACCTCTGGGAGGGCATGATTTAATTACGCCTTCCCAATATCCCTTAAATATTTCGCAGCGTCCTCGGGAACACTTGGATTGATGTAAAACCCGCTCCCCCACTCGAACCCGGCAATCCTGACGACTCTGGGGATAATATCCATGTGCCAGTGATAATCGTACTTGAGAGTCGCCCATTGGTCGGGGAGTTTAGGTTTGGCTTCTGTGTTTGGCGAAGTGTTTAGGACAAAGTTATAGGGAGGATCATTGAGAACTTTTTTGATGCGCGACAGGATGTCTTTGAGGAAGTGAGAGAATGTTTCCAGGTCGTCATCGCGGATGTCTGCGTAGTTGTGGTTGTGTTCCACAGGTGCAATGAAAACTTCAAAGGGAAAGCGTGAAGCATAAGGTGCGATGGCGACAAACCCGTTTTCTCGGGCAATTATTCTTGATTCTGTGCTGATTTCCTGTTGGATGAGGTCGCAGATCAGGCATCTTTCCTTGTTCTCATAATGTTTTCTGGCCGCATCGAGCTTCATGGTGACATTACGGGGAACAATGGGAGTGGCGATCAACTGGGAATGGGGATGGGCCAGTGAGGCGCCCGCCCTCTTTCCGTGATTTTTGAAGACCAACGCATACCGGAATCGAGGATCTTTATAGAGGTCTTTGATCCTATCGCGATAGGCGAGGAGAACCCACTTGATATGGCTTGGAGGAAGGTCGGGCAGGCTCAGATCATGCTGCGGAGTCTCTATGATCACTTCATGAGCACCCGCTCCTTCGATCATGTCGT
>JBATYS010000116.1:0-3498 GCA_049674205.1 Candidatus Aminicenantaceae bacterium | reverse complement strand
ATCCTCAGCAACCAAGGGGACGATGACAACTCAGTGTCCTAAATGCAAAGCAGAGAATCCGGACGAGTCTAAGTTCTGTAACGAGTGTGGCCTCCAAATAGACTCTATTGACAAAATGCCTGCCCCTCCTACACAGACACTTGAGGCTCCCAGAGAAGAACTCACCACAGGCTCTACATTTGCAGGACGATACCAGATTATTGAAGAACTTGGCAGAGGAGGTATGGGAAAAGTCTACAGAGCTTTGGACAAGAAGCTGAATGAGGAAGTGGCCCTCAAGCTCATAAAGCCAGAGATCGCCTCAGACAAGAAGACCTTAGAGCGATTCCAAAATGAGCTGAAACTTGCCCGTAAGATCAGGCACAGTAATGTTGGAGGCATGTATGAACTTCTTGAGGATAAGGGCCTTCACTACATCACAATGGAGTATGTGTCTGGTGAGGACCTGAAGAGCTTTATTAGAAGAGTAGGTCAATTACCTTCTGGAAAGGCAATTTCCATAGCCAACCAAATCTGTGAGGGACTGACAGAAGCCCATAAATTGGGCGTTGTTCACAGAGATCTAAAACCCAGCAACATCATGATTGACAAAGATGGAAATGCAAGGATCATGGACTTTGGGATAGCACGTTCACTTGAGTCGAAAGGAATAACTGGTGCTGGAGTGATGATAGGGACACCGGAGTATATGAGTCCAGAGCAGGTTGAAGGTAAAGAGGTTGATCAGCGTTCAGATATTTATTCACTGGGAGTTATTCTTTATGAGATGGTTACAGGAAGAGTCCCTTTCGAAGGAGATACTCCATTCACAATAGGAATGAAACATAAGGGCGAGATGCCCCAGAATCCGCAGGAACTTAATACGCAGATTTCTGATGATCTTAATCGTATGATACTGAGATGTCTGGAAAAAGATAAAGAGAAAAGATACCAGAGCGCAGGGGAAATGCGGGCGGAACTGGAAGCGATAGAAAAAGGCATGCCCACCACGGAGAGGTTGTTTTCCAGGAGGAAGTCCGTCACTTCCAAAGAGATAACAGTCACCTTCAGCACGAAGAAACTGCTTATTCCGGCTCTTGCTATTGTGGCTGTCATCGCTGCTGCCGTGCTTGTCTGGCAGCTTATTCCCCAAAAAAGGATTACGAAAACTTCAATAGCCGTGATCAGCTTCGAAAACCAAACAGGGGAAAAATCCTATGACTACCTACAGAAGGCCATCCCTAACCTCTTGATCACCAGCCTCGAGCAGTCCAAATACCTCAGCGTGATGACTTGGGAAAGGATGCATGACCTTCTCGAGCAGACCGGAAAGGAAGATACGGAAGTCATCGACAGGGAATTAGGCTTCGAACTCTGCTCAATGGATAATGTAGGAGCCATCGTTTTGGGAAGTTTTGTCAAAGCCGGAGAAGTATTTGCCACGGATGTCAAAGTCCTGGACGTGAGAACCAAGAAGCTTTTGAAATCTGCTCAATCAAAAGGGGAAGGTGTCGGGAGCATTCTGGATAAACAGATCAACGTGCTGAGCAAGGAGATCTCCAGGGGTGTAGGTCTGTCCGATCAAAAAATAGAGCCTTCCCAGCTCCGCATCGCAGACATGACCACCTCCTCCATGGAGGCCTACAATTATTTTCTCCAGGGAAGAGAGGAGTATGAAAAATTCTATTATGACGATGCTCGGAGATCTTTAGAAAAAGCTGTGGAGCTTGACCCCGAATTTGCTGTGGCTTACCGTTACTTGGCTAGGGCTCTCAGCGTTTTGGGGATGCCGAAGGAAAGAAAAGCCGCCAACGAGAAAGCCAAGGCTTTAGCCCAGAAGGCATCAGAGAAAGAAAGGCTTTACATTGAAGCCTCTTATGCCAGAGGTGATAAACGGTTGAGTATACTCCAGGAGATGGCTGAGAAATATCCTAAAGAGAAACGGGTCCATTATGATCTGGCTAGCTATTATGATTCAAATGAGATGTTCGATAAAGCCATTGAGGAATATGAAAAAGCATTGGAGCTCGACCCTAATTATGGCTATGCTCTGAATTCGTTTGCCTACATGTACTCGGACACGGGAGAGTATGAGAAGTCCATCGAGTATTTCAAAAGATATGCCTCTGTAAACCTAAAGGATGCCAATCCTGTCGATTCCATGGCCGAACTCTATTTCCGGATGGGCAGGCTCGATGAAGCGATAGCGAAATATAAAGAGGTGTTAGAAATCAGGCCTGATTTCTTTCAAACGTACTGGAGGATAGGATACATTTATGCGCTAAAAGAGGACTATCAACAAGCACTGGAGTGGTGTGAAAAGGACATTGCTGCAGCTCCGACTCCCGGAGTAAAGATTACAGGATACTACTGGAAAGCGATTTTTGATTACTGGCTGGGAAACCTGGACCAATCCTTGAATGATTGCCGCATCCTGTTCGAGCTTGGAGAAGCGACAGGAGACGAGTATGGAAAATTCTGTGCAGCTTTTGTAATGAGCGCAATCTATTCTGATCGGGGTGATTTTGAACAAAGCCGAAAGCAATCGCAAAACTGGTATGATTTTGCGTTGAAAATGTCTCCAGCATGGGAGCTAGAGTTTAGAATGTTTGTTAACCTTTTTCTTGGTTTTTTGGAATTGAAAGAGGGGAAGATTGATTCAGTAAGTTCCAGGTTGAATGAAATAGAGTCCCAGCTGCCAAAGGTTGTCCCTTTGTTCAAAAACTGGATTCAATTCGGGTATGACATGCTAAAGGGTGAAATGCTTTTGGCTGGGGGATCTCTTGACCAGGCCATAGCCTATTTGGAGAAAGCAGCGCCAGTGGCAAAACCTCCACTCATGCAATACATGGATCCCTACAATTATCCGTTTATCAAGGATGTTCTGGCAAGATGTTATCAAAAAAAAGGGGAGCTGGACAAAGCCATTGCAGAGTATGAACGGCTGATCACTTTTAATCCTGATTTGGAGTGGAGGTGCCTTATTCATCCTCTCTATCATTACCGGCTGGCCAAACTGTACGAAGAGAAGGGCTATAAGGGGAAAGCCATAGAGGATTACGAGAAATTCCTCGATCTCTGGAAGGATGCTTACCCGGGGATAGCTGAGGTTGATGATGCGAGGGAGAGGCTGGCTGGGCTAAAGGGGAACTGATAACCGATATGCCCCATAAATCATGCAGAATTGGCAAATAACTAGCCTGATCTATTCATAAATTGTAAAAGACAAGAAAAATTGATTCAAGCACAGCCAAAAATCTTCACATATGAACGGATATAATTTTACGTACGCACTGACGGTTATAAATTCAGGATAAATAAGATGATTTTTTCTGATAAAGATAGACTTTTTCGTTCAGTGCTTCCTTTCTCTTTGATAAATAGCTCTTCCCATGGTTTATGTATGTCCCGCTCCACAACAGGAGAGCCAGATTTTCTGCAGCTCACCTTTCCAGGGAAAAGATGTCGGCAGATGAATCCTGATTTTCCGCGTGCGTTGTATTATACGAGCTCCGATTT
>JBATYS010000115.1:0-3660 GCA_049674205.1 Candidatus Aminicenantaceae bacterium | reverse complement strand
TTGCCGTTCATTGGTCGTCCTCGCTCAAGCCGGCTTTCAGCTCATCCATCTGCTCTTTCAATTTTTGGGGCATGTCCGAATAGGTGTGACTGAAGAGGTCTTCTATGAGAGGGGAGGGAGTTGCTTCGGCTTCTTTTACCTCTTTTTCGACTTGTTCTTCGGCATCCTTCTGAACCTGCTTTTCAAAGTTTTCATCCCAGAGGCCTTTTGTCTTCAAGTAGATCCTGAACCGGTCTATAGGGTCTTTTTTCTCCCATGCTTTGACTTCCTCTTCGGACCGGTACTTGGATGCATCATCAGAGGTCGTGTGGTTGGCTCTTCTGTATGTATAGGCTTCGATGAGTGTAGGGCCATCCCCATTCCTTGCTTTATCCAGAGCCTCTTTAGTTGCGACATACATGGCCAGGACATCGTTGCCATCTACAAGGACTCCATCAAAGCCATAGGCAAAAGCCTTCTGGGCGATCGTCTTAGCAGCCGTTTGTTTTGACCGTGGCAATGAGATGGCATATTGGTTGTTATAACAAAGAAAAACGTTGGGCGTTTTAAACACGCCTGCGAAGTTCAGGGCTTCGTGAAAATCTCCGGTGGAGGTCGCTCCATCACTGAAGATGCTCAAAACGCCGATTCGGTCTTTTTTAATGTTTGCGGCGAGGCCCAAACCCACAGCTTGTGGCAGCTGAGTCCCAACGGGCACAGTAATCGTGAAAAGGTTAAACACTTTAGGGATAAACATCCCTTCCTCGTTGCCCATCCAGTATAGATACCAATACTTGAGGGGGAAGCCCAAGGTCACATAGGTGCCCAGGTCTCTGAAGTAAGGGACCGTCCAGTCATTTGTCTCGAGAGCGTACGCTGAACCCACCTGGCAAGCTTCATGGCCTAAACTCTGGGCAAAGGTTCCCATCCGGCCCTGCCGTTGAAGTTTGAGTGCTTTTGTATCTGCGACTCGAGTTGTCACCATGAAGCTGTAAAGCTTCTTTAAGTCCTCTGCAGAGAGCTTTGGCTCCAGGTCTTCTTTTACGTCCCCCTTTTCGTTCAAGATCTGAAGCATCTCTCCCTTCAGCGGATCAAACTTCTCTATCACTGGAATCTATCGTGTAGCCCATTCTTTGATCTTATCATACTCCAATTCGCCGCACAGGATATCATTGGTTTCGGTATTCATGAAGGTGGGAGTGCGCAACTGGCCGCCACATTTGGGCTCGATGATTGCTCTGTAAGACCTCATCAGGTCTGCATTTTTTTCATTGTGCCAGACCTCTTTCTTGTCGATTTTTATCCCCTCTTCATTCTCGAGCCTGTCTACTAAAGGCATCATGACCTGGCAATGAGGGCATTCTCTTCCATGAAACATGATCAGCTTGCTCATTTTTTTCTCCTTACAAAAAGCCCGCACCAGCACTCCCCATCCTCTTTGTCTTTGTAGGTTTCATGGATCAGAAAATTGCAGGGGCAGACGAGCTTCAAATCCTCCTCAAAATCTTTGGCTATAAGCCTACATGGACAGTATTTCATCCCATGATTCTCATCACAGTTGAACACACCATCGATAAGCATGTTGACTTTCTCTGAGTTGGGATTGACTTGAAATTCGTTTTTTTCCGCAAAATCCTCAATAGCCTGGCGAAACTTCTTTTTATCCATTTCCGTTTCCCCGGTTTGATTTTTTTTCGCTTCGGCGGATGAGATCTCCACGTATGCATTTTTGAAGCTGCAGGTTGGGCAGATCTCGGGTGGCTTGATCCCGTAATGGATGTCATTACAGACGTGGCATCGCCAGTATTTTCTCATTTGTAATTATCCCTTCTTCATTTTTTTTGCGTATTCTTGCTCCATCTCGGATTTTCGAGTGCAATAGTATCCGTTCTTGAGTTTCAAATTCGTGTAAACAGGACACTGAGGACAGTTACAACCTTTTTCATCTGTGATGATCTTACTTTTTCCGATGAAAGCATGGCAGAAGCCCACCTCAGTCTCTTCTTTGACATATGTCGGACAGGTCTTGCAGATACACTGGGTTTTGACCTGCGGAAGCATCTCTTCCATCTCTTTCATCATGGCTTCGACTTCTTCTTCGGTCTTCCCCATCTTTAAAAGTGCGGCTTTGATCTTTTCCAGTCTTTTGGGTTCGTCCTGGCCGAGTCCTTTTGCGTAGGCTTTAAATCCGAAATGGGAGAGCATCAACGCAAAAATACCACAACCGCTCTTCTCAAAAAATTCACGTCTTTCCATTTTTCCTCCTAACTGAATTATTCATAAAAAATGTCGACATTAATCATAACTAACATAGTATAAAAAAATCACACTGTTTTTACGCAATATTCATTTTGGCACTGAATTTCCCATGTGATTTTCATTTAAAATCGACATTTTTTACCCTTCGGGCGAGCTGATCTCACCACAAAGCCTTCGTTGCAGCCCACTTGCGGTAGATCACTACAGCTTCGTGGGCCACTCCCTCGCCTTTGCAGCAATCTCAACTCGTGAATAATTCAGGGCAAATTCTTTCAATCGTTTTGTATTCTACCACATTTATCGGATCACTCAATAATTTTTAATGAATTCATAGAGATATTTGTGTTCTATTTAGGACGTTGATTTTTCTTTCCGCTTAGCCGAGTAAAAGATCGGATTTCGGCAGCCTTATATCGTCTTTAGATAAGCGATTATATCAGCAACCTCCTGTTCGATGAAATCCTCGAATGTGGGCATAGTGAGTGCCGGCCGGATGAGTTGTTTTTTGATGTTTTCAACTGTGGCTGGATTTCCTGTGTGGGGGAGGGAATTTTTTTTCAACAGGCCCATAAGGCTCGGGCCGATTTTTCTCTCTTCCGTATCTGGAGAATGACAGGGCAGACATTTTGAATCAAATATTTTTTTCCCTTCTCCGGCTCTGCCCTGGGTTTTTGCGGCAGTGCTGGTTTCCATGATCTCTGTGGCTGTAATGGTTTCTGTGATCTCTGCGGTTGGGGCTGAGTAGAATCCACGCAAAATATAGAATTTTCCTGATATGACAAACACGACAAAAGAGAGACAGAAAACGATCAAACCCAATGTTGGAGCCATTTTCAAGAATTGTTTAAAGAATTGGATAATGGCAACCTTTGTGAAAAACACGATGAACAGGGCAAGCGCTAAAATAGCATGAAAAACTGCCCGCGTTGAGATATCATCCCCCACAGAAGACCAATGTCTCATGCCCATAAAAGCCAGGACGAGGAGTAGTAGGAAAAATATGAAGCCAAAAAACTTGTGGAGTTTTCTCAGGGTCGTTGGGCTTGTTTTTTTCTCAGCCCTCCCCATGAGTATAAGCATAGTGAAAGTCGCTCCCAATCCTGAAAGAAAAAAGATCGTGCCCAAAATCACTTTGATGATAAAAAATGACATGTTCGTACTCCGTCTTTTATATTTTGATACCCAATATGTGTTTCAGGTCAAAAGATTAAAGTGCGCCAGCTCTTTTGTCAACCAAAAACAGGTTAGGCGCGTTTGACAGCTTGGATGTAGATGTTCGGATCGACCATTACTTCGACGAGAGCGGGGAGAGGAGAATCTAACGCCTCACGGAGCGCGTCATCGAGTTTTTTTGGGTCCGACACGCGGATACCCAGGCCCCCTGCGGATGTGGCGAGCTGGGAAAAGTCGGGATTTGGAAAG
>JBATYS010000114.1:0-4736 GCA_049674205.1 Candidatus Aminicenantaceae bacterium | reverse complement strand
CAAACTTTCCTTTACGCAGGTCTCTCAAGATCTTTACCCTCTCTAGAGTATCGATCTCTGAGTGCAGGTAACGAACACGAAGATCCAGCTCATGGTAGTAACGTGAGAGATCTTCAGCCATCCGTTTGGTGAGAGTCGTCACCAATGTCCTCTCGTTTTTTTCGGCCCTTGCTCGGATCTCACCCATCAGGTCATCGATCTGCCCCTTGATCGGCCTCACCTCGACCTCAGGATCTATGAGGCCTGTAGGCCGGATGATCTGTTCGACGACTTTATTTCCGGTCTTCTCAAGCTCGTATTTGCCAGGCGTGGCAGAGATATACATGACTTGCTGTACTCGTTCCTTAAATTCATCGAAATTGAGAGGCCGGTTGTCCAGAGCGGAGGGGAGGCGGAAGCCATGCTCCACAAGCGTCTTTTTCCGGGATCGGTCCCCATGGTACATCCCCCCGACCTGTGGAATGGTGGCATGGGATTCGTCGATGATCGTCAGAAAATCCTCCGGAAAATAGTTGATTAGGGTATAGGGAGGTTCTCCTGGCTTTCGCAGGCTGAGATAGAGCGAGTAATTCTCGATCCCAGGACACCAGCCAAACTCCCTCAGCATCTCCAGGTCATAGAGTGTCCTCTCTTCGATCCTGTTGGCTTCGATGATTTGGTCTCTTTTTTTGAAATACTCGATCCGTTCTTCCAGTTCTTTTTCAGCACTTTGGATGGTGTGATCGAGGATCTCCTTTGGTGTGGAGAAAAATGTGCGCGGATAGACCATAATCTTATCGAAAGAATCCACCTGTTTCCCCAGCAGCGGATCAATGGTGGAGAGGTTTTTGATCGATCCATCCTCCATCTCTATTCTGTAGGCATAATCATCGTAGGCAGGAAAGACATCGACGATGTCTCCCCGTACGCGAAAAGTCCCTCTTTTAAAATCCTTCTCTTCCCGCGTGTATTGGATCTCGACGAGTCTGCTCAGTAGATTTTTCCTAGTCATGGATTGGCCGATTTTCAAATGGAAACTCATAGAATTATAGGTCTGTGGAGACCCGATCCCATAGATGCAGGACACCGATGCGACGATAATGACGTCTCGCCTCTGGGAGAGCGAATTTGTGGCACTGAGCCTTAGCCGGTCGATCTCATCGTTTATGGTCGCCTCCTTGGCAATGTACATGTTGGATGAGGGAATAAAAGCTTCCGGCTGGTAGTAATCGTAATAGCTCACAAAGTATCCCACTGCGTTGTTCGGAAAGAAGCGCCGGAATTCCTGGTAGAGCTGAGCAGCCAAGGTTTTGTTGTGGGAGATCACAAGGACCGGCCGGTTGGCCTTTTCGATGATGTTGGCAATGGTGAAGGTTTTCCCGGATCCTGTGACACCCATCAAGACCTGGTGCTGCTGTCCATCGAGGAAGCCTTTATATAGCTTGTGTATAGCGCTGGTTTGATCCCCTTTGGGCTCATAGTCTGAGTGCAACTCAAATCTTTTCATCAGCATCACACTCAATTATACGCAAGGAAGGTAATACGAACAAGAAAAAGGGGACTGTCACCTTTTTCCAGGGGTGAAGAAAAAAGGGGACTGTCACCTTTTTAGTTGTAGGGTCAGCTCCCCGAGCTGACCGTTTGGGAAACGGTCCCTACATCGGTCCGTTCGGGGAACGGATCCTACATTTTACTGAATGTGCGAAATCATCTTCATGCTGCCCTTAAACTGTGCGCCCTCCACGATGGAGATGCGAGCTGCAGCGATGTCTCCGACCATATGTCCTTCTTTTTCGATATAGACTTTTCCTGATGCTTGAATATTACCCTTGACACGGCCCCTTATGGTGATGTTCCTTGCTAGGATCTCTGCATCAACATCTGCATTGCTTTCAACAGTAAGGTCATTGTTTTTTATGTCAATTTTACCTTTGAACTTTCCCCCAACGATCAAATCCTCATTTCCCGTGAGCTCGGCTTTGATATCGATTGTGGCACCGAGAAGGGCCGTTTTTTTAAGGGGTGTATTATCAGAATAAGTCTGGATGTCTATATTTTTTTCTTCGGAGTTTAACATTTTATCTCTCATCTCTTGTTGAAATCTGTGCTGATTATAAATCTCGTCCTAATTTAAGTCAACAAACCTGAATCATTCATAAAAGCTGCCGATACTTTCTCTCATAAAACCTCCATTTCTTATTATCGGCATCTTTTCCCTTACAGGCGAGCTGATCTTACCGCATCTGCTTCATTGCAGCCCGGGTTAGGTTGGGACGGCTCGCGGTAGTTCACTACCGCTTCATGGGCCACTGCCTCAACCTTAATGTTAGGGTGGGGTGGGTTGGCCTCAACTCGTGAATAATCCAGGATATTTTTAAGATGGAAGTGATATGGAAGTGATATTCATTGATTATTCTTTGATATTTAAATAAAATTTAAGACCATTTTCTTGTAATTATTCAGCAAGCTTTGCGATCTTATTCCAAGGAGGAGGCATGGAATCAGGTAATATCCCTGTTTTGACTGTCGTTGAGGATACGATTCCTCTGGCCTATGAAAAAGCCATAAGAGAAGTGTGGGAGAGGGGAATAAGCATCCGGACCGAGTATGACCGGCCCGAAGATCCGCCGAGCAAAGATGCCACTGTTATGATCGCTGTCCGCGAACCTTTTGGCCAACCCCGTTTTCACCGTTCATTCGCAGATGGACTCGGCGGATTGGCGGAGTATGTTCAGGAAGTAGTCCATGGTGCTCATGATTACTGGGTGAAGCCAGTGGAGGAGATCATAAAAGCAGTCGAAAGCCAGGATACACGATGGACATACACCTACCATGGCCGGCTTTTTGAGTACATGATCGAGGGCGAAATCGTGAATCAGATCGACTACATCATTGATAAACTCTCTCAATCGGGACACACAAGACGTGCACAGGCCATCACATGGAATCCAAAACTCGATCCCCCAACGGAAGATCCTCCTTGTCTGCAGCGTGTTTGGGGACGGCTCTGTGAGGACGGCCATGGGGGGTTTATCTTCAACATGAACACTCACTGGCGAAGTCGAGACCTATTCAAAGCCTGGTTTGAGAACGTGATTGCCATCACGACACTCATGCGGAAGATCGCAGAAGGCATTGCAGAGAAATCAGGAAAGAAAGTCAGATTAGGCCGGTATGTGGATATCAGTGATTCGCTGCACATCTATGGGTCTTATTTCAGAGAAATCGAGGGGGACCCAGAGAAAGGCATACAGAGCTTCTTCGAGATGCTGGAGAGTCGCTCGTTTGAGGAAAGAACCTGGAGTTCGGATTTTGTGAAACCTTATTTTATCGATGATGGAATAGGGAAGGGGCTCAAAAAAATGCTTGAGAGGGAAAATAACATGCCCGAAGATGTCCGAAAATACATAGAGGACGAGCTCCGGAAGATCGAAGACGATGATTATGTTGTCTGATCCGATGCCGATTTTGTGTGACTATACAGGAACACTTAAAGGAAAAGACTGAAAAATGAGCATGGGAGGATGGAATGACGATATTTGAAAAAATTGCTGATGAGGTCCAGAAGGGAAATTCTGAATCTGTGGAAGCTCTGGTAACTGAAGCTCTTTCCCAGGAAATGCCTGCAGACACTATTATGAATGATGGTCTCGTTAGGGGGATGAACATCGTCAGCGAGAAGTTCAAAAACAACGAATGCTTTATCCCTGAGGTTTTGGTGTCGGCAAAAGCCATGACTGTTGGGTTGGGAATCTTAAAGCCTCTTTTAGCGGAGAAGAACGTGAAGCCTCTCGGGAGAGTCGTTATCGGGACTATTCAAGGAGACTTGCATGACATCGGCAAGAATATCGTCGGTATGCTGCTGCAGGGAGCTGGCTTTGAGATCATCGACCTCGGTGCTGATGTGCATGTGGGCCAGTTTGTGGAATCTGCTAAAAACGAAAATGCCGACCTTGTGGGCATGTCTGCTCTTTTGACGACTACGATGGTTAACATGAAAACTGTTATGGACGGATTAAAAGAAGCCGGTATCCGTGAAAGCGTGAAAGTCATCATCGGTGGTGCCCCTGTAACACAGGCATATGCCGACCAAATAGGAGCGGATGGATACGCTGCCGACGCTGCCACGGGTGTCGATATTGCCAAAAAACTTCTTGACAAATAAGAAGTATTCCTATTTAATAATTTCATGCAATTAAAAGAAACTCAAGATTGTCTCGACATTTTCGTGAAAATGTGTAAAGAACATGGCCTAAAGATTACCCCACAGCGATGTGCCATTTACAAGGAGATCTATGGAGTAGACGACCATCCCTCAGCCGAAGATGTGTACAAATCCATCCATAAAGAGTACCCGAATATTTCTTATGATACCGTGAATAGAACATTGCTTACTTTTGCAGATGTTGGTCTTGTTGACATTCTCAAAGGGCAGAGTGGGCCCAGGCGTTTTGATCCGAACACAGACAGCCATCATCACATTTATTGTGTGGATTGTGGAGAGGTTTTTGATTTTTACAATGAAGAATATGACAATTTAGAGATTCCGAGTGATATTCAGCACAAATATGATATTATAGGTAAACGAGTCGTTTTAAAAGGGGTTTGCAAAAAGTGCAAAAAGAGCAAGTCTTAACTTGCGTATAAAAATATAAATTTTTAAAAAAAAGGAGCTAATCAATGAGTAAAACAGAAGACAACATTAAAGCAGCTTTTGCGGGTGAGTCCCAGGCGCGGAACAAGTACACCTATTATGC
>JBATYS010000113.1:0-1602 GCA_049674205.1 Candidatus Aminicenantaceae bacterium | reverse complement strand
TTGGAAAGAAAAAAGGAAGTTGTGGCTCACGTGGACAAAGTGGAAGAAGCGGAAAAGGTTGAGGAAGAAACAGATATCTCTCAGACTCTGCTGAAGACCGTTTCTGACTCGGGTATCACCGATGAATCCGTCAATTTTTTCACGGATGAAGAAGGTGTATATCATTTATTGGTTGACATCCCCATCAAAAAATACAGCCAGCTGGAATCCTCTTTTTTCGACACATTTCGCGAGTTTGATTTCGAGGTCACCAAAAAAGAGGAACAACAGACCGATGAGAAAAAGTACTATCTCTGGCAAGCCCAAGATACTTGGGAGCATAAGCTCACTGTGCTTTTTTCGTGTGAAAAAGAGGGAGTCAAAATTGCAAGAAAGCCTGTCTCGCAACCGGGCGCAAACAAAGTCGCCCTCATCGTCGACGATATGGGATACAGCCTGGAAGCTATCAATGAATTGTGTTCAATCGGCCGGCCTCTCACTATAGCTATTATCCCCTACAGCCCCTTAGCATCAGAAATCGCCACCATATCCAGACAACACGGCCTTGAAGTCATCCTCCACCTTCCTCTGGAAGCGATCAACACCAACGAGGGAAGCCACAGCAAAGGCATGATCACCGCTGAAATGAGTGAAGATGAGGTCATCGCAATTGTCGAAAAAAACCTCGATCAGGTGCCCTATATTCGTGGCGTCAACAACCACATGGGCTCAAAGATCACAGCCGATTCACAGTTGATGAACACCATTCTGGAACGTCTCAAAAACAGAGATCTGTTCTTTATCGACAGCCGAACGACCAGCAGTTCTGTCGCCTACGATATCGCCCAAAGTCTGAATATCCCGTCCGCATACCGGCATATTTTCCTGGATGGAGAACTTAACGAAAGCTACATCAAGGGACAGCTCATCGAACTCTTCCTGAGGGCACAAAAAAACGGATTCGCCCTTGGCATTTGTCACCCGACAAAAGAGACTTTAAAAGTCCTCAAAGAGAGTTTTCACCTCGTGGATGAATACGGCCTCGAGCCTGTCCTCGCCTCACAAATCGTCCAGACTCCATAACTTTGGACTCTGAAGCTCTTTAGGGCAAGAGAATTCCGTTGAATAAATTCATGGTATCGATTATGATAAAATGAGTCCCAAGGAGGAGATTCATGAAAAGATTCTCATTTCTTTTTGTGGTGATCATTCTGGCTGTAATCCTTGTTTTTGTTCTTCAGAAAGCTGGCCTGTGGAAGACGATCACAGCTGAAGACCTGGAAGCGTCTATTGAGGTTGTTGATGTGGACACTTTCTGGACGGATAAATATTACCAACCATGGCCCCCTCGACTTGTCCTCGTCCCCGCCATTTCTTTCAGAGTGCAAAACGTAACAGATAAATCGCTCAAGTACATCAATTTCAACGCCAATTTCCGGTTTATGGGTGATTACGAAAACCTGGGGGATGCATTTCTGGCTGCGATTCGAAACGATCCCATTCCGCCGGGAGAAAAAAGCGATGTCATTACTCTCAAGAGCAACTATGGTGTTGAAGGAAAATCACTGGCCACATTTGAAGACAATCCTCACTGGAAGACTGTTCTAGTTAGGCTTTTCGCCC
>JBATYS010000112.1:0-8645 GCA_049674205.1 Candidatus Aminicenantaceae bacterium | reverse complement strand
GGAGTACCACTTCACACTATACTTGCCATATTCTGCACAATTCATCAATACTTTATGAAGCTTTTGGTCAACCGAAGCACAACTTCTCCAGGCTGCCAGGGCTGCTATTTGGAGGTGATCAGGATTTTCATTCGTCGTGAATTTTTCAATATCTAGGACTAACTGTTCATCACCTATAATTTCAAAAGCATTCAAACAAGCAAGATCGATCTCATCATACCAGGCAGGACGATTCAATTGACTGCGTATAAAATCTTTACTTTCCGTTGGATCCGTTTTGGCCAGGGAAACAATCGCTGTCCCAACCACATCAGTGTGTTTATCCTCCAATATGATATTTCTCAATGTTTTTTTAGCGAAATCCTTTCTGAAATTCCGCAGCGCCAGAACAGCTGCTTTCCGAAGTCGGTAATCTGGTAATTTCAAAGCTTGAAGAAGAACTCTTTCAGCTTCTGGAGTACGAAGCTTTCCTAATAGAAACGCTACCTCGGCTTTTAATCCCCAAAAGTATTCCTTTGCGAGAATATCCGAAAATGTTTGAACTGTTTTTTGATGAATCGGATGGCGACGAGCCAATGCTCTCATTGCCCTGATGCTTCCTGGGATTTCATCATTAAAAACCTGATAAATTAATTCATCGAGTGATTTATCGAAATGAACTTCGGCCACCAGCGCTCCGCTACCATCAAAACTTACCATTAAAGGTTCTTCATCACAGTGAAGCAAGAATTGATCTGATTTGTTTTTTACCCAGATTGTTTCTTTTTTTTCTCCTTTTGAAGTGACAATTGTGATTTCTATGGGTAAAGTGAACAAATCTTGGCCCTTTATGATTGGCTGGACCTGGCTGACTGAAAGATCTATGAGCTTACGGTTTTTTAAAAATGTGTAAGCGACTTCAAATATGGGGTACCCGCCACTGTAAACCCAATCATCGAAAAACCAATCCAGATTTTTTCCCGCGGCTTCTTCAATTGCAATTTTAAAGTCAGAGCTTACCACGTTGGTAAATTCGTGTTTGTGAAGAAAATAACTCAATGCGTGAAAAAATTCCTCATCTCCCAGAATATTTCTCAGCATATGTAAGACAATCGCTCCTTTCAGGTAGGTAAGCTGAGTAGTGTACATATCTGAAACAGTGTCATAATATGCATATTCTAAAGGACGGATGATATGATTTTCTTTCACATAATCAAGATATTGGTCCAGAGCCTCCTGCCTATCGAAATCAAATCTTTCTTTGCCGAGTGATTCTTCATCCCACAGCAGATGACAATATGTTGCGAAACTTTCATTCAGCCAGAGATAATTTATATCGCGGCAGGTGATATTGTTCCCAAACCAATTATGCGCCAGTTCGTGAGAAATCGTGTTTTCTGCAGTCCATACGGAGTAATAATCATAGAAATCCGGAGATCCGAAATTTTCAGGTGCATGCTCCTTTCTTAACACAGATATTCGATGCCCCGTAATCGAAGTGTTTTCCATCGCTCCAGGCCAATAATCTGGTATGGCGATTTGATCGTACTTAGACCAGGGATATTTGTAATTGAACCGTCGAGAAAAAAACTCAACCATTTCCGGGGTATTGCGAAATGCATAGGCACCTTCTTCCAAACGGCCTTTTGGTACCCAATAACCTATAGGGATTGTGCCAAATGCCGGTTCTAATTCTCCTTTTTCAAATTCGCCGATAAAAAGGGCGATGAGATACTGAGAATGTGGCAAATCTTGTTTCCAATGAAACGTCCGGTCTCCGTTTTCCTGTCTTTGAACATCGACCAATTTTCCGTTTGAAACGGCTGTATATGGAGGAGGTACAGATACTATTATTTCTGATGAAAATTTATCATTATAACCTGTGTATATGGGAAGCCAGTTCGCTTTCATCTCGCCAGCCCCGTATGTGTAAATGATAAATTGACCTTTATTGGTATTATCCTCTAAAAAGTACATACCTGCATTGGGTTGAGCTGAGTAGAGAATGGTTACAGTCAAAGTTTCTTTTGGTAACCATATGCGACCAAGGCCAATTTCTACAGTCTCCTCATTCAGAGTAAACTTCAATGGTTTGGTTGCCCCATTTTCTATAAGATTTACTTCTTTAACCTCCAGTCGATATGCATCTAAAGGGAAAGAATCTATCTTTGCCAACGGGGAGAAAACCACTGTTGCTTCGCCCTGTACCTTCCTTTTAGTGAAATCAAAATTCAAATTGGCTTTATAGTGAATAATATCTATCACTCGTTCCCGATTTCGGTGAAATTTCCCTTTGGGTAGACTTTGGGCATAAAAGAAATTTACCGAGCAAAGAAAGAAGGTCAACAAAAGACAATTAAGCCATCTCAATCTTTTCATTTTTTTCTCCAACCTTTTTTATTCAGCTTCTGACGAATAAATGATTTTCTCCCCGAGTATGGTGTAAACGACATCAGTATTCAGGATCTCTTCCTCAGGTATCGTGAATATATCCTTTGAAAGCACGACTATATCTGCCAATTTTCTCTCTTTGAGGGATCCTTTGATCTCCTCCTCAAAGGAGGCATAGGCATAACCAAGCGCATAGCATTCTATTGCCTTTTCAATGGAGAGGCTTTCATCCTGTAACCAAGCCTCTCCAGTTTTATCCGTAATGCTTTTTCTGGTGACAGCCGAATAAATTCCTTCCATCGGATTGAAGCTTTCCACGGGCCAGTCTGTACCGAAAGATAGTCGGGCAAATTAATAGGAATTTCTCTTTGGGGCTTACTCTAAATTCCTCACAATTTTCCTCAATTTCCACCTAATGACATTTTGGAATAAAAGTATCACATCCAAATTTTAGGCATTTTTTTTGCCCAAAATGGCAAACGAGCGGCAAATGATTACACCATTAAGTGAGGTCTCAGCGGCAAAAAAATTTTATTCTTCTTCTGATCCCTGACTAAGCATACGAAGTAGCTCTTTTATTTCTTCGTCCTCTATTCTCTTCTGTCGTAAGTGTTGAATTATTCCATCATAAAAGTCCCGCTTCATCGGGATGTCTGCCTTTTTCATTTCGTAATGCAGCACATATTCTTCCCAATATTTTTTTTGCTTTTTCTCTATGGGCGGATATATTTTCCTTAATTCCTTATGCTTTCCTTTTAAGGTTTTTCGTAAGGACACAATTTCCTCTAACAACTCTTTAAGATACTGTTCATCCTCCCCAATTTCCTGTTTTAATTTCTCTAACTCCTTTGGTGTTTTTCTTTCGCTCATGTCGTAATTATTATATCGAATACTGGGTAAAAGATAAAATCTCATATCCTAAGATGTTCCGCATCTTTTTCAAGTACAAGAGGCTCCTTCTAAGCGTGCTTTGCCACTTTTTATCTAATCCCTCCATTTCACTTTATATTGTCAAGGCAACAATTAACCATTTTTTAATCTCCCCGTTTAATATCAACGTGATTTATTTTCCCGCTCTTTTCTTTAAAAACAAATCTCATGGGACCTTTCTCGCTCTCCTCTATCGATTCATGAATTACTACTGATTTGAGAGATTTTATTTTTGAGAAATATCCATATGCTTTAGCTGTCACTTCTTCTAAAGAATCATAAGATTCACTATCATCGACTTGGAGAGCTGTAATATAAAATTTTTCTTTCATCCTTCTCACCTCCCTTTTTTAAAAAATTATCTTCAATAATCCCAAGATTCAAGAAAGGATGCAAGCGCGATTTAAGGCTTCATCGGAGATATGTTTAAAGTTGAAGAAGTTTCTTAAAAAAGATCGCAACAGTAAATTTAAGACTTAAACTCAATATATTTATTATGTTCACTTGAAAAGTTTTTATATTCATTTAAAAAGTGTTCAATAATTTCCTCTTTTGTAATATCAGAGATATCATAGGTCTGAATACCTTTCCTTAAAAATCCCTCGGATCTTAATCTCCTACTACTTGCCCACTCTGTATAATGAATTACAGGACGAGGAAAGGCCAGACCTGGAGATAATATCACTTCTATCGAATAATCAAGCTCTTCCTCACTCTCGAACTGAACAATAATTGATGCAAAATCTCTTCTTTCGATATATACCTCTACTTCTCTTCCGTGTATTTTTAATTCAGACTTAAGCTCCTCAAATGCGGGATTTACAATCGTTGCATAAAATTTCTCAACTCTCAATTTTTCTTGACTACGCTTTACTTCTTTCTCCTCTTTTTCTTCTTTTTGTTTTTCAAAAAAGCTAGCTAATATTTTTTTCCAATCATTCATTTTCCTCTCCTTTTTAGATTCCAAATTTGGAAATAGAAGTCCGCTTTTTTTGATTTAAGCGGAAATCCTTCCCTCCTTGCTGCTTTCATCTCGTTCCCAAGCATTGGTTCTTTGACTTATATCACAAAGAGAAGGGTGATTCAAATGAAGAGAGCAGAGCTCTCCCCGTGTAACGATTGTGTAACAAATTTTGACTAAAAACGCCCAATTACGGTTATAAATGGCTAAAGTAAATTTCTCTAATTACCCCATATAAAAGGGAGAAAATATGGAATAACGCAACTAATTAGTAATCAGAAGGTCGGGGGGTTCAAGTCCCCCTGCTGGCTCTCTTTTCTTATGAGTTGTGCCTTGATCCATGCTTCCGATATGTCGTTCCGATCCTGTAGCCTTCGCTCGAGTCGGTCGCAAAGAGCTCAAAGTCTGCTGCAAGAGCTGGTATCTTCATGCCGATATATGATTCGATTGCCTTGAGGTGATCAGCTGTACCTTCACTGGCCAATGATATGGCTTTTCCGGAATTTCCCGCGCGGGCTGTCCGCCCGATCCGATGCACATAATTTTCACAATCCTGGGGAATATCATAGTTGATGACCATTTCCAGGTCGTCGATCTGGAGTCCGCGGGAGGCAACATCGGTTGCGACGAGAATCGCGAATTTTCCTGCTTTGAAATTATCCATGATCTTTAGTCTTTGGCTTTGGGGCAGGTTTCCGGTTAGATATTGGGAGCGGAAGCCATTGATTTGCAGTTTCTTGGACAGTCGGAGTGCCGCATGCCGCATATTCGTGAAAATCAAGGCGTTCTGAGGAGCTTGAGCTTTAAGAATCCCCAACATGAGATTCATTTTGATATGGCTTTTCACATGATAGATTTCTTGACTAATACTATCGACTGTCAACTTGTCTGGGGTGACTTCAACAGGCACGGGATTGTTCAAATATTCGGCGGCGATTCTTTGGGATACTCGGTTCAACGTTGCACTGAAAAGCATGGTTTGCCGTTTATTGCGGGGAGGCATCTTTTGAAGCAAATTTTTGATGTCCGGAAGGAATCCCATATCGAACAAACGATCGGCCTCATCGATGACCAGAAATTTGATGTCTCTCAAGTTTAAATGGCCCCGCCTACTTAGATCCAGCAACCTTCCCGTCGTGCCGATGACTATATCCAGGCCTTTTTTCAATGAAGCCAATTGTTTCGTATAACCCACTCCTCCAAAAAAGCTGCCGATTGTGAATCCCATATGGCGGTTCAGAAGCAAGGCTTCTTTTTCTATCTGTACGGCCAGTTCTCGGGTTGGGACAATGATCAGGGCTTTTTTTCCTTGGGGCGCGCCACTCTGACTCATCCGCTCAAAAAGAGTGATCAGAAAAACTGCGGTTTTACCGGTTCCTGTTTGGGATTGAACAGCCACGTCCTTTCCCCCCAAAGTTATAACTAAGGTTTGTTCTTGGACGGCTGTCATTTCTTTATAGCCTCTTTCCGCAATCCCCTGAAGGAGATTGGAATCGAGTTTTAATTCATTAAAATTCATTTGATAACCTTTATAGTTGGTTTAAAACATGAGGGGATGAATGTCAGAGGATATTATCGTTCGGGTGGGAAAAACAATTCGCTTTGACTATTTCTTACCTGATGTTTGAAAAATATTATACCTAAAACATAAATATATTGCAAGAACTCTTTTTATGAGATGTTTTCATTGACAAAATTCTTGTTTTGAGGGAAAATAATGATCTGATTAAGGAAAAAATTTGTTGTAAGAGAATCTATTATCACTTAGGAAATTAATCCCACCTCAAGTTCTAATAATCGTTCTCATTTGTCCAACCATCTAATTTTTTTCTTTAATTTAAATCAAGATGAAAACAATGTTTCATCAGGCTTTTTGAAAAATCTTTGTTCAGGATGATGGTTCATTTGAAGGATTGACTTAATTCCTCGATATTAACCTGAAAGTAATCATTGTAACAGAGAAAAAATAGGAGAAAAGGATGCAAGGAAGTAAACTCTATGTCGGAAATTTTAGTTATTCGGTAACTAAGGAAAATCTGGAAGAATTATTCTCGAATTATCAAATCAGAGATATCAGAGTGATCGAAGGCAAAGGTTTTGGATTTGTTGAATTGTCAAGCCCAACTGAAGCTGAAAATGCAAAACAGGCACTCAATGGCAAAGATTACACTGGCCGTACGCTGAGAGTCGACGAGGCTCGACCGCGCGGAGATCGCTCTTCCGATACTAGAAGAGGAAGCGGATATAATCGATTCTGAATGGAAATACCCGTTACTGTTCTCTATGGGAGACGCAAACAACCAAATTAGATAGGCGACATTACCCTTAATTGATTGAATAGGCCACTTGCTGGAGAGGAGCATTCTATCGTCCGGGCCTAATTGGGGGATAAACATGGATGATATAACCAGTACATTACCGCATCAAAAAACACGAAAGAGTTATGTTTCAAACGAGCATTTGGATCAAACCGATGATCCTGTGAAACTCTATTTCAAGGATATGGGAAGCATTCCGCTTCTAACCCGGAAAGAAGAGCTTCAGGCAGCGATGAACATCGAAAGAGGCAGAAAGATCATTAGCAAGCAGCTTTTGAAGATCCCCTCTTTTCATGAGCGAATAATTTCTTTGGAAGGGGAGCTGCAATCGAATCCACAAATTGTGCGCAAGATATTTGACTTGGACAAAGCGGATAGCTCAGAAACAGTGCTTGAGGAAAAAATTTCCGATATTTCTGCGGAGTTAGAGAAACTCCGAGTGTTGATCTCTCAATTGGCGCATGTCCCGAAATTGAAAAAAAATGCTTTCTCTCGCGGGCGAGTTTTGATCGAAATAAGCCGGCTCATTCAGAAGTTGAATTTTAGCCAAGCATTCAGAGATAAAGTCATTGAGGAATTTGAAGAAAAGCTTAAATCCATCGCCGCTCTTGATAAGACCAGAGATAATATGAAGAGATCGCTTTCTAGAGTGCCGGTTAAGTCACAAAAGAATGAACTTGAACACAGAATTTTTGAGAACAATAAACTTCTGAAAGCCTTGCAGAAAGAGGTCGGACTGAGTCCCCGAGAATTGCAAAAAGCTCTTACTGAGATCTCCTCAGGGAAAAAAATTGTTGAGGAAGCAAAGAGGACGCTTATCAATGCAAACTTAAGATTGGTTGTCTCCATTGCCAAGAAATACAGTAATTTTGGCCTGCCATTCTTAGATTTAATTCAGGAAGGAAATATCGGCCTCATGACCGCAGTGAATAAGTTTGACTACCGGAGAGGCTTTAAATTTTCGACTTATGCCCATTGGTGGGTGAAACAAGGGATAACCCGGGCGATCGACGATCAGTCGAGGACAATTCGAGTGCCTGTGCATATAAGCGATACAATCCACAAAACAATTAAGCTCTCGAGAGACTTTGTCCAAAAGATCGGCAGGGAACCAACGTGTGAAGAACTTGCCGAAAAAATGAATATGTCAGTCTCAAAAATGAGAAAAATATTGCAAATTTCTCAAACACCTTTCTCTTTTGAAATGCCTATTGGGGAAGATGACAGCTCTCTGGGTGATTTCATCGAAGATAAAATCAGCCTGTCACCACCGGATGCCATTGTTAAAATCAAATTGAGAGAACAAATTGAGAAGGCTTTGGAAAATCACACGGAACGAGAATCTAATATAATTATGATGAGATTTGGACTGGGGGACGGAAATGAATACACCCTGGAAGAGGTCGGGCAAAAATTCAAGGTAACACGAGAGAGGATTCGACAGATCGAAGAAAAAGCCCTCAGGAAATTAAGACAATCTCACCATTCTCAAACTCTGAAATCATTTATCAGCGATTTCTGAGCAAAGTTGACTCCAGATTAGCTCTTCAGTGTGGGCTCACACCCTAACAAATGCCAACGGATTGAATTCCCATTGACACTATTTTCTCAGCTTGTCCTTCTTCATGTAGTAATCAGCAGACTTTCTAGCTTCGAAATAAAACCGGGAGAGGATTTTGTGCATTCTTTCCCTGTTGAGGTTTTCGAGAGAGGGGGCCTCTTTGGCTATTGGGATGCCCAGATCCCCGAATGAGGGGCCGTCATATTCGGGATAGTAATGGTATACAAAACTTATAAATGCCAAGGAAAGCTCAAAGAATCAGGTGTTATCAATGACTATGAATTGAAGCTTATTGCCAAAGATGGAAGAGTGATCGATGTGTCTGTGAGCTCTAAGATCATTTTTAATGAAGATGGGAAATATCCGCATCCAACTCAGTATCGTTGAGAGTTTCCGTTGCCTAAAATCAGAGGATTGTAAGCGACACGGGTGTATTCAGAAGGAAGGTCATATGTTCCCCTTGGGGCCCTGTTTTCCTCAACAGTGATGACTTCTTCCTGTGATT
>JBATYS010000111.1:0-2519 GCA_049674205.1 Candidatus Aminicenantaceae bacterium | reverse complement strand
ATCAGGAGGGAGATAAAAATAGCCTTGGGGATGTTTTTCTCGGGGTCTTTGACTTCCTCTCCGCTTTGGGCAATGATCTCATAGCCTTCGAACGCGATGGAGGTGAGGCCCATTGCCGTGAGGATTCCAAAGAAACCCTTCCCGAAGAATGGCGTGAAATGGGAAATCCTGATTGAATCAGAGAATATGATTTTTGATCCGAGGAGTATAAAAAGGAAAAGAATGGAGATCTTCAGCATAGTTGCGACGTTACCCGCTTTTCCTGTTTCTTTAGCTCCCTTGAAATTGATGTATGTGAAGAGGATAACGATCACTACGGCCAGGATTTTTTTCAGGATCTCAGGGGGGATAGAGAGGTGAGCGCCAAATTCATGAAAGACCTCCCCGAAGTAGGCGCCAAATCCGACAGCGTAGAGTGCGCAGGCCACAGAATGGGCCATCCAGGACATCCAGCCCGAGAGAAATCCGGATGGCTGTGGGAGGCTCGATTTTACCCAGAGGTAGCCGCCTCCCGCTTCTGGGATCGACCCGCCCAATTCTGCATAGGCTGAAGCAGTGAATATAGCGACGATGCCATTAAGGAGAAAAGCAACTATGATGGCTGGCCCTGCCACTCCAGCTGCGATTCCGGTAAGAACAAAGATTCCTGCGCCGATCATCGCTCCCACACCGATCATGGTGACCGAGAAGAGGCTGAGATCGCGGCTCAATCCGATCTGGTTGTCCTGCGAAGAGTTTGAAGAGCTTTTATTGTTTGTTTGGGCAGTTTTCATTTATCGCTAACCTGGGTAATGTCTAAATAATTCAAGCTCTCTATATTTCCAGATTTAGGGAAAAATTTCAAGTGGATATATGATATGAATGATACATTAATAGTCCCTTGAGAATTTTTTGATATTCTCTCGCTTTTATAAGGCATGTGGTTTCTGATATACTAAAAATCTCAAATGTAATGTAGTTTTTTTTAGATATCCGAAATGAAGAGAGTCTCTATTTTTAATGTAGGGTCCGTTCCCCGAACGGACCGTTTAGGAAACGGTCCCTACATTTGTAAAAAGGTGACAGTCCCTTTTTTAGATGGAAAGAGGAATGAAAAATCGCACAGATCGTATAAGCTTTGAGCTGGGTGAGTACAGAACCCGTGTAGATGATAGGCTGGCCAGTTGGGTGGATCAAAAGCTTGTCCAAAGACTTTGGAGCAAAGACCACACGCTCTGGCGTTCCGACCCTGTACCAGAGCTCGCAGACCGTCTTGGATGGTTGACCCTGCCTGATGTTAAGCGTGAAGTATTGGACGACTTGGCTGCATTTGCAGAAAAAGTGAGATCAGATGGCATTACTCATGTTGTGTTGCTGGGAATGGGTGGATCGAGCCTTGCATCCGAAGTCTTCGCCACGTGTTTTGGGAGCTCTCCAGGATATCCAGAACTCACTGTCTTAGACAGCACTCATCCAGAAGCTGTCCGATCTCTGGAAGATCATTTGCCCTTATCAAACACTCTGTTTTGTATTTCAAGTAAATCTGGGACCACACTTGAGACTCTATCTCTTTTCCGGTATTTCTGGAGTAGAACAAATCAGCTAAGTGAGGAACCGGGCAAGCATTTTGTAGCCATCACCGATCCCGGATCATCTCTTGAAAGTTTGGCTAAAAAAAGGGGATTCAGGGCAGTTTTTGCCGCTCCTCCTGATGTCGGGGGACGATATTCTGCACTCACTGTATTTGGCCTTGTGCCTGCGGCTCTTATCGGTGTAGATGTTAAAAAGCTCATCGATAGGGCACGAAATGCTGCTGAGAATTTTGCGTTTTCTGGTTCGGGAGGGGATCCTGCAGGAATTGTTTTGGGTGCTACTCTGGGTGAGCTCTCTGGCCATAGGAATAAAGTCACATTGATGACCACACCCTCCTTGAACAGTTTTTCTGATTGGGTGGAGCAGCTAGTCGCCGAGAGCACTGGTAAGGATGGAAAAGGGATACTTCCTGTGGTGAATGAACCCATCGGGCTTGCAAAAGATTACAGCAAGGATAGATTATTCATCGGGCTTTTCCTTAATGGCGAAAGTGATGGGGAGCTTGAGAGATTGTTCGATGAACTTTCCGGTCTCGGACACCCTGTTGTCCGCATCCATCTGGATGATGTGTACGATCTGGGTCAGGAATTTTTTCATTGGGAAATTGCTGTAGCTGTTGCAGGGTCAGTGATGGGAATAAATCCTTTCAATCAACCAGATGTCCAGCTGGCAAAGGATTTCACAAAAAAGATCATGAGAGCCCCTGGGATAGCGGAGGTCGAAAACGAAATCACAGAAACACCGGATGCTGAAAGCCATGGGCCGCTGGAGATCTCGGATCACGAATCCTTATCCGCGGCCTTGGAAAGTTGGATATCTCTAGCTCAAAGAGGGGATTATGTGGCCTTACAGGCATTTCTCCAGCCAAGCCCCGCAGCTACAGAGGCGCTTCAGAGGATTCGAAAAATTCTTTTGAACCGCACACAATTGTCGACAACCCTTGGATT
>JBATYS010000110.1:0-2098 GCA_049674205.1 Candidatus Aminicenantaceae bacterium | reverse complement strand
CGATAGAACTTCCGGCTGGGACAGAAGCCGAAACACTCACTTCTAGCTCGTATCTTTTTGGGATGAGAAGGGAATTGATAGCCCCCTGAAGATAGGGATGAATGTTGTAATCTGGCTCCTCTGGATTCATCCAGAAAGAATCCCCATAATTTAAAGCTTGCACCAAAACCCTTCTTTCTCTATTTCTCTTGTTCGGGAAAGCTTTGATCTCCACCTCGACAGGGGGGGACATGGCCAGGTTCAACACTTTTCCTTCGCCTGAAAACCAGGTGTCCGTCCAGCCACCGATATCATTGATGCGCAGGGGGGCTGTGGCACGAATGACTAGAGAAGGTGTTCGTGTCATTTTTTATGGGAATTTGTTAGATATCTCAAATGAGCCGAGTTTGACGATGCGGCGGAATTGACCTGGACGTAAAGATCGCGGGGGCATGGGGCGAAGCCGTGGCAATTCCTGTTTGAGCTTGAAAGAAACATCCTTTGCATTCGGTTCCATAGTGAGGACAAGCCACGCGGAAGCTGTCCCTGTCCAGTTTGTTTTACCTTCAGGCGGAAATATCTGCACACGCATCAGATGGCTGCCGATAGGGACATCACGTTTGTACCATTTCCAGCGTCCTTCCTGAATTTCTGTTTGCATCCCGACTGGCTCTCCATTCAAGCTCATAACCACTGCTGGTTCCTCTCCATCTACAAAGACACCTGATGGCTCAAGGAGGAAGCAAAACGTGGCCGTTTTTGCGGGCTCATGAAGCCTGAAGCGGATATCGCTCCAGAATTGCCCCTCTCCGACATACTTCTGGACGGATATGCGATTCACCGGTTCGGGCAGCTCAACCACAGGAATCACCTCAATCGAAGGATCGAAACGCTTTCCATCATAAACGAGAGAGCTCACCATTTCCGGATTTAACAGGCGGGCCTCTCCCCCGCTGTCCAATACTCTTATCGTGTAGACATCTTTTGTTGCACGAGCCAGATCATATTTAATCCCAGCCAGAAGAGGCCTTTGGGCTTCATCCAGTGGATAGATCTCGAAAACGGCTGTTTCATACCCCTCAAGAGGAATCTCCAGTTCGACACCGGCAGGGATAAGATTGGGCGAAATATGCCGTACAGGATACACTTTTTCGACTACAAGATCCGTGGCAGAAGGATCCAAACCCAGTGAAGGCGAGAGCTCTATCTTTAGAGTTTTAGGCTCCATGAATGGATTGCGGGCTGCGATGATGCCTCTTTTTCCCTCAAAATGAACATACCCATAGGGATTTCTTCCCTCAGGATTTCCTCCCACCATCTCGGTGGAATCCAGGATAGGAAAACGATCTTTGGCCCAATGGATCGACATGGCCAATGCATCCCATTCCTCATCTGTAAGCAGATCGGGCGAGATGTAAAGCTCACCCATGGATATCCCACGTGCAAAATACAGCAATGCATTATCTGTGAATTTATCGAGCGGTTCGGTCTCCCCTCCCAACTTCTGGAGATGCCCTTTGATGATGCCGTGGGTCATGAGGTTGGCGATGGGGAACCAAAATCTCTTATCCACCAGATCATCATAGAGGATGGTATCCCGATAGGTTATGGCACGATCCCGTTGGCTGATCGAAGGGACATTGGCATAGCCATAATCCGAGCCCTGCATCCAGATGGTGTTAGCGTATTTCAGCCACCAGGGACTCAGCCAAGTCCCGGATGTGATGTTGAGGAAAACATCAGGACCTTCCGTACGAGCTGTCCGGCAGAGGTCGATTACTGCCTCCATCACAGCCCGTCGGGAATAGATATCAGGAAGATGGCCATGGCCGGGTTCGCTACAGGAAAACTGGATCCCATCCCACTTGAAATATCGGATGCCGTCATTCCGAACAAAATCGGTCACACGCTCTTTGAGGAGAGCATGATATTTTTCCCCGGCCACACAAAACTGATCTCCCACAACTTCATATCCATTGGCCTTCATCCATCCGATTCGCCAATCCCTGTGGGAGTATCCGCCTATAGGGCCGATCCATATCCCCAGCTGACTCCCCATGCGCTGTAAAGCCGCAGACACTGGAGCCAGTCCATTTGGAAATTGTTCGGCATTCAACAT
>JBATYS010000109.1:0-7878 GCA_049674205.1 Candidatus Aminicenantaceae bacterium | reverse complement strand
GCCGTAAACTTTTCAAACAACTTCCCCGTGAATTTGTTGAAAAAATTAAAGCTCTGGACGCTGAGGATCTCCATAGAGCGGTTGGCCTTTACTTGAAGGAAAAAGAACTGGACGGTATTCTTAAGCGTAAAAAAATGTTATTAGATGAGATCCAAGAAATGATTAATGATGAGGGCGAAGAGAAAGTCCTGTACTAGATAATCACGCTTATGCTTTCTTCTGTCTCAATAACAGTAAAATTTCTTTTCTGTCAGAAAGTACCTTATGGAATCAGTAAAACATCCGATCGCTGGAAGGGAGTTGACAGAAAAGGGAAGATATCTTATTATACGTGTTCCATACAGGAGAATGACATGGCAAATCACAAATCAGCGAAGCGCCAATGGAGACGCAGCCTCCGCAGGAACGCGATAAACAGACGCAACAAATCTATCCTTCGCACGCAGATAAAAAAATTGAGAGACGCGATCAAAAACAAGGACAAGGAATCTGCCCAAAAGCTTCTTCCAGAAACTTTTTCAACTATCGATAAATCCGTGAAGAAAAGGACCATCCACGAGAACTCAGGAAATCGATACAAGTCACGGTTGAGTCGTCAGGTGGAGATGATCAGCCCCTCAACTGCTAAGTAAGCCCCTCTCCTCTGATTCTATCTCTTACTAAAGGATGTGCCCCTAGACCGACCCCTCAAACGACAGTACTCGAGCAGAAACGCTTCCAAGAGCGTTTGTAGGGAGAGGCCAGAGGTCTTGTATGTCAGGTCCACCTTTTCCAATTCATTCAGTAAAAGGGTTAGGTCCTTTTGATTGATACTCCCGATCATGTCAAAGAACTGTCGGAATTTTGTCGTGTAAAAGGACCCAAATTTTTCCTTGATCTGCGGTTTAAACTCTTTGAAGATCTCCTTCTTATCCTTTTCGTTCTCCTTCAACCACAGCTTTGCCATCAGAATGTTGCGAAAAAATCGAACGATCACGCCCATGATATATTCGGGCCGGGTCCCCTCACTGAAAAGATTGTCCAACACGCGCAGACATTGTTCATAGTCCGCACTCTCCAGACTATCGGTCATTTCCCATTCTGCATATGTCTTGAACCAACCCGAAACTTCATTGACATCATCCACCTCTATAACCTTTTTATCGATCGCAAACGTATCGATTTTCTCGATCTCGCTGTACAATCGGCCAAGATCATTTCCGACGATCTCAACGATCCGCTTTTTCGTTTCTGGAGAGGCTATTTTCCCCAATTCTTGAAAGCGCTTGTCGATCCAATTCAACAGAGCCATCCCTCGCAGCGGCTTGACTTCCTCAACATGAACGGCCGAGGATGGAAATGAGGCGAAAAACTTAACGATCGGTGAACTCCATCTAACACTCCCTGTGAAAATGATCAATAGAATGGATTGGGGAGACGGGGAGGAGAGATACTCCTTAAGGAGTGTATGCTCTAACGCTGTCAGATTTTCTTCCTTTTTTTCAGAGAGATCGACAACGATCAAGCGTCGCGAAGAGAAGAGGAAGGGCATGGTCCTGGCTGTATCTAAAACATCTCTCCAGGAGTGATCCTTGAGGCTTAATCTTTCAACACAGAAATCCTGATTGTCCGGGTCAATGAGGACAGCCTTCAGTTTGTTCACGAATTGATTGGCCAGGAACGTTTCTTCTCCGAAGAAAAAATAGCATGGTGCAAAAGATCCTTCTTCAACAGGATCTTCCAAAAGAAGTTTGTCGGCCAATCTAAAATCCCTCGAGAATTGTGCTGACGAGGCTCCTCGCAAATCTTTCCGCGACGACATCGATCGCCAGTGATTCCACGGATTCAAAATCCGTACCTTCTGGCACGCCATACTCATACTGGTAGACCATGCTAGGATTAGAGTAAATAACTTTTCTGCTCACATTGTCGCGCAGCACGATCTTTGTCACGATGATGATGTTGTAGCGATCAGCAGCAGATTCCCCGGAGAAAGCAACGGGTATGGCTCTGAAAGACTGGATCTCACCCAATAGCAGGGCATCCGCGGACTCTTCCTCTATGGCGATCTCGACCTTCCCCCGGGCAACCAATTCATCGATCACACGCTGAGTTAGTTTCAAGTCCAACTCATACCGAGTTGTCATGTTCTTGAACATGGGGACACTGATAGTCTGGATATGTTCGGGCAAAGAACTTCCTGTACCGCTGAGATGGTAGCCACATTGGAGCACAAAAAGGCAAAAACCACAAAGAGAAACACAAAGAGCAGCCAATCTTGTTTCGAAAGCAATTATTGGCATGATCAAACCACAATATTCACTATTTTATTTTTTATATAAATGATCTTCCGTATTTCCTTTGCACTCACAATTTTCTTGATTCGACTCAGTCCGAGAGCTTTTTCTTTGACTTCATCCTCGGGTAAATCCCGCTCTACTTCAAATTTATCTCTCAATTTCCCGTTCACTTGAACCACAATGGTCACGGTCTCCTCTTTGGCCAGTTCTGGATCATAATCGGGCCATGGGAGCTGGGCTAAAAGTGTACGATGGCCTGTCATCTCCCACAATTCCTCACAAATATGGGGAGCAAAAGGAGAAAGAAGAATGATGAGCTGCTCCATGACCTCTTTATAAAGCGCTTTATGGCTATCGCTCTCACCCAGCGTCTCACTCTCCTTCTTGATCATGTTGAAAAATTCCATGAGCGAACTGATTGCTGTATTCAGGCGCAAGCGCTTATCGATATCTTCACTCACTTTTTTTATGGTCTGGTGCATCTTTATCTCAAGCCTGTGGGAGGGGGATTGTTCCGCATTCTTATCCTCTCCCTTGAGATCCTCAAAAAAGCGACTCCCATTTTCCTGGAAGAACGCCCAAACCCGTTTCAAAAACCGGAAACATCCTTCGATCCCTTTTTCATTCCAGACAAATTCTTTTTCTGGAGGGGAAGCGAAGAGGATAAAAAGTCTGAGAGCATCTGCACCGTATTGATTCACGATATCATCCGGGTCAACAACATTTCCTTTAGATTTTGACATCTTGGCCCCATCTTTGGTGACCATACCTTGACCGAAATAAAAGGGGAATGGCTCATCCACTGCAGTCAGCCCCAAGTCCCTCAATACCTTGCAGAAGAACCGCGCATAGATCAGATGCATTATGGCATGTTCCACTCCACCGATGTAGACATCCACAGGCAGCCAATAATCCGCTGATTTGGGATCGAAGGGGAGGTTCTTTTCATGGGGTGAGCAGTATCTGAAGTAATACCAGGAGGAATCAATGAAAGTGTCCATCGTGTCGGTCTCCCGCTGTGCTTCTCCTCCGCACTCGGGACATTCGGTCCGGATAAAGCTCTCCATTTTTTCAAGAGGGGATCCCTCCACGCCTTTGAACTCCACATCCGAAGGCAGTTCAACCGGAAGATCCTCATAGGGCACGCCCACTGTCCCGCATGTGGCACAGTAGATGACGGGGATCGGAGTTCCCCAATAACGTTGCCGGGAAATCCCCCAATCACGGAGACGATAAAGTGTGGCATGACGACCGAATCCTCTCTCCTGGGCGAACTGGACCATCTTTGCGCTCGCTTCCTGCGAGGACAGCCCTGAGAACTCTCCTGAATTTATGACAGACCCATAGTCCTCATACGCCTCCTCCAATTCTCCCACTGGAGCCTGCCCAGGAGGAACGATCACCTCTAGAATGGGGAGGGCATATTTCTTGGCAAAATCAAAATCTCTCTGATCATGTCCAGGGACAGCCATGATGGCCCCTGTCCCGTATTCCATCAGCACATAATTGGATATCCAGATGGGGATCTTCTCACCCGTGTAGGGATTGGCCGCTTTTTTCCCTGTGTCGATGCCATCTTTCTCGACCTCAGGTGCATCCCTCTTAAGGCGTTGTCCCGCTATGCTCCGGGAGATCCAATCTTGAAATTTTTCCTTATCCGGGAAGTCAGATATCAATTTCTGGGCTAACGGATGCTCGGGGGAAAGCGCCATGAATGTGGCGCCATAGATCGTGTCCACTCTGGTGGTGAAGACTTCGATCGATTCATCCATACCCACTACCGGAAATACGATATGCCCGCCCGTGCTCTTACCTATCCAATTTTTCTGCATCACAAGCACATGTTCAGGCCACTTCACAAGCAGCTCATGCCCCGAAAGCAGTTCGTCTGAATATTCAGTGATCTTGAGAAACCACTGTTCCATCTCTTCCTGCTCGACGGTCGAATCACAGCGCCAGCATCCCTGGCCGACGACTTGTTCATTAGCCAGGACCGTCTGGCACTGAGGACAGTAATTGACCCAGCTTTTCTTCCGATAGGCTAAACCTCGTTCAAGAAGCTTAAGGAAGATCCACTGATTCCACTTATAATACTCGGGCAGACAGGTCGTCACTTCTCTCGACCAATCATAACTGTAACCCATTCGTTTCAGCTGTCGCTTCATATGGGCGATATTCCCAAGAGTCCATTCGCGCGGATGGACGCCTTCTTGAATGGCAGCATTCTCCGCAGGCATGCCGAAGGCATCCCACCCAATGGGATGGATTACATTCAGTCCTCTCATAAGTTTATGCCGCGAAACGACATCCATGATGGAGAAATTGCGAACATGCCCCATATGGATGCGGCCAGAGGGGTAAGGGTACATTTCCAGGCAGTAGCATTTTGTTTTCTTGGAGTTCTCCTCGGACTTAAAGACTTCCTTGTCCTCCCAAATCTTCTGCCACTTTGTTTCAATCCGTTGGAAATCGTAATTGTGTATCATTTCGGCTCGATCTTTCTCATGGTATTATCCTTTGAATATTAGAGTTATACCCTGGAATTGTCAAGTTCTCCTAATGGCATATAAGCATCCCAAAAACGTAATGACTGCTGTCCGAGTGTCCCAATTTGTGATTTCGAAAATACGCTCAGTTTCCGCAGCGAGGAAACTTCGCTCGGACGTGGGGGCTTCCCACACATCTCCACTTAGGAGATGTACCATGCCCGCCTAGAGCCCTTCTCACGGTTTTCTCCACCACACAATTTGGACACTTAATAACGCATTGTGTATTCATGTCACCACGGTTTTAAGGACGCATACTGTAGAGAAAACTATTTCCTCTTCTTTCCCGTAATGATAAAATGAGGCACACCGATGAAATTCTTTTTTGTTCTAGATCACAACGGAAAATACAGATTCTTCTCCTCAGAGCCCATTCAAAATATTCAAATCAAGTTCACCCGGCTGGAAAAGCTCTGGGTAGAAGCTAAAAAGCGGCTCATGCTTTTACCCAAGAGGATCCTCGCCCAAGAACAGGCATTTGCCAGAGCTCTCAAACTCAATGAAGACAGCATGGAAATTATCCATTCGGGGCGATTGGATGAGAAACGCCTCAAGATCAAATTCTTCCTATTCCTCCAAAAACAGAGGACAAAGCACATCCTTCTCCTTATAGGGGAGGCCATTCTTCTCCCTTTGAGCGGGCTGTTGGCCTTACTCCCAGGGCCCAATATCTTTTTTGGAGTCCTGGCCTTGATCATGGTCACACACTGGCAGGCGTTTAAGGGCATCAACAAGGTCTCACGAAAAAAACGTCTATTTGTAACCTCTCAAGCGCTCGATGAGTGGGAGCAGGTGCTGTTGTCTCCAGAGGGAAAAAACTTAGAAGCCGCTTTGGAAAAGATCGAAGAAGAATACACCCTGAAAGATCTTAACAAGATTCTGTTCAAATAACACACCGAAGATTTGTCACTTTTTTTCTAAAAGAATATCCTCCTTGCAGTGTGTCACTCACAGACTGCAGAGAATATTAAATTGACAAATGCAGTTGATTCCTTTATCTAATAAGTACGATGTCGCTCACCCTAAATCAATTCTTGTTCCTGGTGATCACCATTGCGGTGGTGGTTGCTGTTACCTACCTGGTCATGCTCATGATCCAGCTGAAAAAAACAGCCAAAGAGGGAGAGCGGACTCTCTTCGAAATAAATGCGTTAGTCAAGCGCTTGCAGGACACTAGCGAGAAGATTAATGGCAAATTGAATGATGTGGATGAGATCGTTAGTGCCACAAAAAAGACGGCCATTGGATTGGCTGAGGCTTTAACATTCATGGTCATCAAGATCATCCGACCTTCTTCCAGATATTGGCCGTTTCTCTTTCCGCTGATGCGACTTGGCTTGCGAGTTTTGAAAAAGAAAAAGGAGGCTAAAAATGTCAGATAGGGATTCTGGTATCGTCGATATCACCATATCTTTCTTATTGGGCACAGCCACAGGTTTTATCTTAGGGATCCTTTTTGCACCGGCAAGTGGCGAAGAAACGCGAAAAAAAATCCACGAATCCGCTGCAAAAAGCGGCGAAAAAGCTAAAGAGAGCTACGAAAAGATCGCTAGAGAAGCTGAAAAGGGCATCAAAGTCGTCAAGGAGAAAACACACGAAGGCATCGATTCCATAAAGGATTTCGTCGAGAAAAAAAAGCAGGAGATCTCACAAAAAGCCGCTGAAATTCCCGCTGTGGAGGAAGAAAAAAAGTAAGTAGACCTCTTCTGTAGTCCGCTAGTTTTTTCACCCGCAATTTTTCTGTAAATCACGTTAAGGAGACTTATTTATGCCGTATGCCACAATCAAAAAAATTCTCGCCCGGGAGATCCTTGATTCTCGAGGCAATCCGACCATAAGCACTCAAGTGATCCTGGAATCGGACGTTGTTGGCAAAGCCTCTGTCCCCTCAGGCGCATCCACTGGTGCCCATGAGGCTCTGGAGTTGCGAGATGGCGATTCGGCGCGCTATCTCGGAAAGGGCGTGCGGAAGGCCGTTTCGAACGTCACAGATATTATCGCCCCTAAGATCTTGGGTTTAGAATCCACAGCCCAAGAGGCGATCGACAATATCATGCTCCAGCTTGATGGGACTCCTTCTAAAGAGAATCTGGGAGCCAATGCGATCCTTTCGGTTTCAATGGCTGTTGCTGATGCCTCTGCACGGGAACTGGGAAAACCGCTGTACGCATATTTGGGCCATGCCGAAAAATTTCTGCTGCCCACACCCATGATCAACATCCTCAACGGGGGTTCCCATGCCGATAACAACATGGACATCCAGGAATTCATGATCGTTCCTGCAGGAAGCCCTACCTTCACTGAAGCTATCAGAGTCTCTGCTGAAGTCTTCCACCACCTCAAGAAAAATCTGAAGAAAAGGGGATTGAACACTGCGGTCGGGGACGAGGGAGGATTCGCCCCGAATTTAAAATCCAATTAAGAAGCACTTGATTTGATTATGGAGAGCATCCAGAATGCAGGATACGCACCCGGAAAGGATATCTTTCTTGCTCTTGACGTGGCCGCCTCAGAATTTTTCACCGACAATACTTACGTCTTCAAAAAATCAGATGGGTCAAAAAAATCCACACAAGAAATGATCGATTTCTACGCGGACCTCATCGAAAAATATCCGATCGTCTCCATCGAGGATGGTTTTGATGAAGATGATTGGGACAGTTGGAAAACCATGACAGACGTATTCGGAAAAAAAATCCAGTTGGTCGGGGATGATATATTCGTCACCAACTTAAAGAGGTTCCAAAGGGGAGTCGAGCAGGGAATAACAAACTCCATCCTCATAAAACTCAACCAGATCGGGACCCTTACGGAGACCATCCAGACTGTGAGATATGCCCAGGAAAACGGATACACGACCGTCATCTCGCATAGGTCCGGTGAAACAGAAGATACGTTCATCGCAGACCTGAGCGTCGCTTTGAACGCAGGGCAGATCAAGACCGGATCTTTGAGCCGGAGCGAAAGGGTTGCCAAGTACAACCGCCTGCTAGAGATCGAAGAAGAATTGGGTGACAGAGGAAGTTATGCAGGATTGCATGTCTACACCAAGT
>JBATYS010000108.1:0-2010 GCA_049674205.1 Candidatus Aminicenantaceae bacterium | reverse complement strand
TGGTAGCAGTGAGGGGAAGAAACAAGGATTTTTTTCACCCCGTTTTCGATAAATGTTTTGATGTTTTCCCTGGCCAGGCGTTTGAATAATTCCTCATCACCGGTCTTGCGGATACTTTCTCCACAGCAATTCTCCTTGGAACCCAGTATCCCAAAATCTGTCCCTGCCAAGTTGAGGATATTAGCTGTGGCTCTGGCTACCTTCACTAATCTTGGATCATAACAGAGATAGCAGCCGGGAAAATATAAAAAATCTATTCCCTCGGTGAATGTTTTTACAGAATGACCTTCTGTCCATTCAGCCCTCTTTTTTCGCTCTTCATTCAAGGGATTCCCTTCACCAGCGAGGCTTGCCCTTATGACGGAGACCGGTTTGGCGGAAGCGGGGAAGACACCGTATTCCGTGGCTATCCTACGCAGGGATACACCGGATTCTATCTGTTTCACGTCCCTGGGGCACTGCTGGGGACATAATCCGCAGGTCGTACAAAGCCACATCTCTTCAGCTTCTATCTCAGTCAAACCGAATGCAGCCTGTCGGACTAACTTGCGCATACTAAAGATTCTAACCCTGTTCCACCGACAAACAGCATCGCACAATCCGCATTGATAGCATAATTTGAAGGCTTCTCCACCGCTCTCTTTTATGACTTCTATGATCTCCTTGTTAGGGGCTACAGTCTCCATTGTTTTTTTATCCTCTTCTTTAGCCTTATGTTATAGGCCCTTCTTTGACATGGACATTCGGGCAATGGTATCCATTATCTTTTGCAATCCATATTTGTTTGCCAGTGATTCCAATCCGATCTCCATCTCCTCCCACTTCTCTTCTTCTTCGGCCTCCTCTTCTCTTTCTTCGTAAGTCAGGGCATCAGCTAAACACCACTTAACACACATCGGCTCTTCTAAAGGCGGATCGCTTTCACACATATCGCATTTCAGTGGGAGACCGGAATCGGGTTCTTTAAAAACGTCCCTGGCGGGGCAGGAAACTCCGCAGAAGCTGCACTCGTCGTATTCCTTTTCGTTAATCGTATAAGTATGTCTGCCTGTACATTCGGCTGGAGTATAATCACCGGCGCGTATCGGAACATAAACATCTCTCAGTGGTTCATGAATCACCCGAATACGAGACCTCGCTGGATTATTGCTGCTATATTTTGGCAAGGAATGAAAGGCGGAGCAGGCTACTTCACAAGCCCGGCAACCATTGCATTTATCGAGATCGACTTTTATTATTTTAACGAGTTTCTTTTTTTTCTCGTCCACTACGGTTCCACCTCTTTGTTTTGTTTCTTCTCTGTTTCCGACGAAGCCTCTTTGGAAGGAGTGTCTTCACTATCCGTCAAGATCCCCCTCTGTATAAAGTCTTCGCTCACGTAATCCAAACCCAATTCATGCAAAGATTCTTTAGTAGGAATACCCTCATTATTCCACCCCTTTAGTTTGTAATACTCATCTAGGAGCTTCGTTTCAAGTTCGGGAAATCTTTTTTTCCAATGGTTCTCCGGGGGCTTCTCATCTTTTCTCCTCATGCCTCTTCTTATATTTACGGCTCTCACTAAAGTTCGGTACCTCTTGGCTGCTTGGGTTAGTTTGGCTTCATCCATATCGATCCCGGCCCCTGATGAGATAAAATTCGGATAATTGTGTATGTGATACGGGGGTTTCAGGGGGAATGATGATAAACCGGAACACATCCCGAGGGCGTCATCGATGTAGTGCATCCTCTCTTGCCAATCAACAATATCGCAACACATTTCGACGGTCGGGTAATAGGGGAATGAGTTTTCTCCCCGCAGTTCCCAGTCCAGAAAATATTGCTTAAACTTTTCATCAGGAACCTGGAACCAATCCTTTACAAACTCTTCTCTCTCCTCTCTGGTAGGAAAAGGCATCTGGGGGAACTGTCCTTCAATTTGGGTAATGTTTATCTTCTCGCCGGTACAATACATAAGGAAATAAATGGGATTCAGCATTGACAGTTTGAGAGGCATCTGCTCATGTTTCT